>CAYNQA010000313.1:0-3752 GCA_964399225.1 uncultured Anaerolineaceae bacterium | reverse complement strand
TAATACCATTGCGCCCACGGCATGGACGTATCTGTGCCGCTGAACAGGCCGTGGAAGAGTCCCATCAGGTACATGGCGAAACTGGCGTAGTGGAGCGCGCGCCAGGTTTTTTGTCCAATCAGCGAACGGATGTAGAACGTCAGCGCGACGATCAACCATACATAGAAACCGACCTGTCCCACTCCTACCCAGAACGGGCGATAATCCACGGTGCTGAACGGAGTGAGTAACTGTACGAAAGTAAAGTTGATGTAATGGTCGCCGAGTAACACGACAGCGTGAAAGACGGCGAATGCCAACCCCAGCAACGAAACATATTCATGGATCGCAAATGCTGCGGCCGCGCCGGGCCACGTCCGTGCCATTTTGTTGGTGATGCCCATACCAAGCGCCATCGAAAGCCACAAGAGACTCAACGATGCGAATGCGGTGGCACGCGAGAGATACCAATATGCTTTCGGCGCGTCGCCCACCAACGAAAAATTTAGATTGGGCAGCCAGTTCGGCAGGACGAGCACAGCGAGCAATAACCCGATCGTGCTGGCCAGCAGGAACACCAAAAATGTTTGAATGTTGACCGACGATTCGTATTCATTGGTTTGGGGTGTGTTCACGTTTGACATTTTTTTCTTGCCTCATTCTGTAACGACTGCCCCAAGGGGGCGCAAAGTCGTCACTACATGGTTTATAGATATTCCACGATCCGTTGGCTGTATAGCATCTCGCCATTTTCAAGGATAATCAGACCGGCCAATTCGGGATGCGCCTCCAGCCAGTCGAGTCCATCCTCGCTGCCGCGGATCAACACGGACTTCGCAGCGGCTTCCGCCTCGACTGCTGTGGGTGCCACCACCGTGGCATGGACCACATCCGTTTCAGCGGGCAGGCCCGTGCGCGGGTCAATGATGTGATGGCGGACCTGTCCAGCTTGAGTCCAGCGGCGGCGGTCGGTGGCAGAGCTGGCCAAGCCGCATGCCTCGCGGAAGTAAAGCATTTCGACATACTCGCTCTCACGGTCGAACGGTTTGTACACGCCGATCTCCCACGGCTCGCCGGTGAGCAACGCTCCGCTGATCGCAATGTCGCCGCCGCAATTCATCAACGCGGACCCGTGCGCTTGCAATCGCTCCACAACTTTTTGCGCTGCCCAGCCTTTGGCGATGCCGCCGAAATCGAGTTTCAGGCCGGGCGGGAGTTGAATGGTGCGGGTTGATTCATCCCGCGTGATGGAGGCCAACGCGGGGACAATCCGCGACACGGACTCCGAAGTCTCCAGACTTCGGTGCAAAGTCTGGAGACTTTGCACTCCGGCTTGAACCAGCGCAAAGTCGCGGTCGTAACCGGCTTCGATCACGGCCTCGGCCACGGTCGGCGTGACGAGGCCATCGGTCAGGGCGGAGGCGCGCAGGGCGTGATGGAACACGTCCCAGAGGAGCGGGGAAACCTCAACAGGCCGATCGGCCCGGTTGAGGCGGGCCAGTTCACTGTCCGGTTTGAAGCGGCTGAGGGTTTGCTCCCAGTCTGCGAACCAGGTCGGCACGTCCGCAAGGATCGACGGGGGAACATCCGCGCCGTTGTCCACACAGACGAGCATGCCGGTGCCCATGGCGCGGAATTGCAGGCGATGGATCATTACGAACCGCCAGTGCCTCCGCCGCCTCCGCCGCCCCCTCCACCACCGCCACCGCCTCCACCGCCGCCTTTGGGTTTTTTGCTGTTCGATGCAACCGTTGTGGAGGGTTGTGGGGTGGCTGTTGGATCGGCAAGCATGATCACACCTTGCGGCATGGTCGGCATGACAACCGCATTTGCCGGCGTGGGTGGAACATCAGAGCTGTCTGCCTGTTCTTGCGCGCTTTCAGCTTGAGCGTTCGCCTCCGCTTTTACGCGGTCTGTTCCCGCGAAGGAATTCCAAAGGAGCAGTGTGAACACGAGAACGATCGAGACGATCGCCAGTTGCACGTCGCTCCAGGTTTTTGCGTTGGGTTTTGTAGCCATGGCTTTTAATTTCGACTAATCGTCGTCTCCGCCACCGCCGCCGTCATCATCCCCGCCACCGCCGCCGCCACCACCGCCAGGACGGGGGGAACGATCCTCCTTGTTCTTGTTCTGCACTTGCACAACGACCACTTGCGGGGGCGCCAGCACCACAGACAGGACGGATCCGTTCGAACTGATATAAACCTGATCTCCATTGATGAACTTGACCAGGTAGACACTCTCATTGTTGAATAGCGCAGTTTCCACGCTCAGCAGGTCGGTGCGGCCGAGTACTTGACCGGCCAATGCGGCGGCTTGTTCCGGTGATAAAAATATCGCCGTGGCCGTCGGGGCTGGCAGGGGAGTTTCGGTCGGCAAAATGACAACTTCGGCTGCCGGTTCCGCTTGTGTAATTGTGCCGTCGTTGTTGCGGGCTGTGTTCACAACGTTGAACAAAATGGCCAGGATGAACGTTGTGAGTACGGCCGAAATGAACAATGTGCTTTTTCGCATGAATGCTCCTTATTGCAGATATTAATCAGCAAGTCGCTTCGATGCTGAAAAGGTTACGGGCTCAGATTAAGGCCGAATGAGACTTTATGAGCAGACTGAAGCACACCATCGAAGTGTTTATAATCACAATCATGCAATCCTTCATCAACCGAATCCGTTCCGCTTCCCTCTGGACCCGAATCCTGCTGGCGGCCTTGCTGGCTTTGATCCTCGCTGTTGGCCTTTATTTTGTCCCGCCCATCCATGATCGCCTTGCGTGGCGGGTGGAGGCTGTGCGGAATCAGGTCTACTATTTCTTCAATCCGCCGGATGAGGCGGTATTCCAACCCAGCGAACAGACCATGCTGGCGACCATCGTTGCGAGCACGATGCAGGCGTATCAGCCGCAGCCCACGTCCACGCGGGTGCCCGCTTCCCGCACGCCCGATGCGAGCGCCCCGACCCTGCCTCCAACCGCCACAGCGACTCCTCTGCCGGAGTTCGTCCAGCTCGAGGGAGTCAAGTACGAGCATCAACACGGACATAATAACTACTGCGGCCCGGCCAATTTTTCGATGGCGCTCACGTTCTGGGGCTGGTCGGGCAGCCGCGAAGTGATCGGCAAAGCTGTGATGCCCGGCAACACGACCAGCGAGGGCAAGCCCGCCAACAAAGACAAAAATGTGATGCCCTATGAATTGCAGGATTACATCTCGGCCAACGTGCCGGGCATGACCTCGATCATCCGCTATGGCGGGGATTTGGATCTGGTCAAGCGCCTCGTTGCGGCGGGGTTCCCTGTTGTAGTGGAAAAAGGAATCTACGAAGTGGACCTGAACGGTAAGTTCAGTTGGATGGGGCACTATGCATTCGTCACTGGTTACGATGAAGCCAAGGAGGAATTGATCTATCAGGATACGTACCAGCCGCCCGGTGCGCCGCGCGGAAATAATCGGCGCATTGGGTATGAGGAATTTGTGGAAGGCTGGCGCTCGTTCAACTATATCTTTGTGGCGGTCTATCCCTACTCGCGCGAAGCCGAGGTGTTGACCCTGCTCGGCGATTACGTGGACGAGACTTGGGCCGCGCGTCATGCGCTTGAAGTAGCAGAGGAAGAGACGCGCACCCTGAAGGGCATTGACCAATATTTCGCGTGGTTCAACGCGGGGACAAGCCATGTGGCCCTGTTCGAGCATGCCGACGCAGCGCTCGCTTTCGACACGGCCTTTCAGTTGTATGCCACCCTTGGCCGTGATGACAGTGTCCGACCATATCGCATG
>CAYNQA010000312.1:0-3760 GCA_964399225.1 uncultured Anaerolineaceae bacterium | reverse complement strand
ACGGCCTCGAATACGTCCGCTGGGGTATTGCCCGCGGCATGGACGTGGACGAATTTGCGCCGCGCCTGTCGTTCTTCTTCAACGCGCACAACGACTTCTTCGAGGAGATCGCGAAATATCGCGCCGCCCGCCGCATTTGGGCGCGCGAGATGAAGGAAACCTTCAAGGCCAAGAATCCGCGCTCGTGGCTGTTGCGCTTCCACACGCAAACGGCCGGAGTGAGTCTCACCGCGCAGCAGCCGGAGAACAACGTTGTCCGTGTGGCTATTCAAGCCCTCGCGGCCGTGCTGGGCGGGACGCAGTCCTTGCACACGAACAGTCTCGATGAAGCCCTCGCGCTTCCCTCCGAACATGCGGTCACGATCGCGCTGCGCACGCAGCAGATCATCGCCGAGGAATCCGGCGTGACGAACACCATCGATCCGCTCGGCGGCAGTTTCTTCGTGGAGGCGCAGACCGACCGCATCGAGGCGCAGGCCCGCGACTACTTCCGCCGCATCGAGGAGATGGGAGGCGTGATCCCCGCCATCGAAAAAGGATTCTTCCAGAGTGAAATTTCCGACGCGGCGTATCGTTACCAGCGCGAGATCGACCTGGGCGAGCGCTCGATTGTGGGCGTCAATGCTTATGCCGAAAAGAAACCGCTGACCATCCCCATCCTGCAAATGGACCCGAGCGGATATAAACGCCAGACCGCGCGCCTCGCCGAGGTCCGCCGCACACGTGACGCCGGGCGGGTCGGCCAGACGTTGGACCGGCTGCGCATCGCCTGTCAGGGCACCGAGAACACCATGCCCTACATCCTCGATGCCGTCCGCGCGTATGCCACGCTGGGTGAGATCGTCAATGTGATGAAGGAAACCTTCGGGACGTATCAGGAACCGACGTGGATATAACCGTGTCAGGTTTCAGGTGTCACGTATCAGGTTCGTAAACAAAAAGGCCATGCTCATATTGAGCAGGCCTTTTTACTTGATACCTGACACTGGAACACTTGGAACCTCACCTCGCCAGCACCTTCGCCATGTCGTAGTATTCCGGGCTGAATGCGCGTTTGTTCGCAATGACATCGGGGATCGGGATGAAGTCAACGCCGCGGCCTTTGAGACCAGTCATCACGCCGCTTTGGCCGCCGAGCAATCCCTCAACAGCCTTGTATCCCATGCGCGAAGCGACGAGGCGGTCGTAGGCAGTGGGAGTCCCGCCGCGCTGGATGTGACCGAGCACCGTCACGCGCGTGCCGAAGCCCACATCCATTTTATCGAGTGAGTCGGCCAGTTCGGCGGCACGGAAGCCGGAGCCTTCGGCCACGATGATGATCGAGTGATTCTTGCCGCGCTTGTAGGCGTTCTCGATCGCGGTCGCGACTTCCTCCACCGTGGATTGCACCTCGGGGATCAGCACCACCTCCGCACCGCAGACGATGCCCGCCATCACAGCCAGGTAGCCGCTGTTGCGTCCCATCGTCTCGACGATGAAGGCGCGGCTGTGCGAGGAAGCCGTGTCGCGCAGTTTGTCCACGGCGTCCATGATGGTGTTCATGGCCGTATCCACACCGATGGCGATGTTCGTGCCCCAGATGTCGTTGTCAATGCTGGCGGGGATGCCGATGACGCGCACACCCTGTTCGTGCAGTACGTTCGCGCCGCGCAGGGAACCTTCGCCGCCGATCACGATCAACGCGTCCATGCCGGCCTCGTTCATCTTGCGGATGGCGTCGCGCTGGCCGCCCTTTTCCATAAAACGTTTGCTGCGCCGCGTCTGCAGGATGGTTCCGCCGCGTTGGAGGATGCCGCCCACGTCGCGCGCGTTCAGGGGACGGTACTCACCGTCGATCAATCCGTCGTACCCGTTGTAGACACCGAGAACGCGAATGTTATTTGCCATGCTTGTGCGCACCACGGCGCGGATGCAGGCATTCATGCCCGGCGCGTCTCCGCCGGAGGTCAAAACACCAATGGTCATGGAAGGTTGAAGATCCATAGTCTCTCTCTATCCGTAAAATTGTCCTGCATTGTACTCGAATTCCCGGCGCGGATTCGGGTGTAGAATTAATCCATCTTTCTTCAAACGGAGGTTGGCATGGCAGGCAACAAAGGCGTCATCGGTATTCTCACGGGCGGCGGCGACGTGCCCGGGCTCAACCCGGCCATCCGCGCGGTTACCATCCGCGCGCTGCGTGAGGGCTGGAAGGTGATCGGCATCCGCCGCGGCTGGGCAGGCTTGATCGACATTATCCGCGACAAACATGCCGACAACAGCAACAATTTCCAGGAGTTGACCGAAGAGATCGTGAACAAGGCGGGTCGCACCGGCGGAACCTTCCTCCATACATCCCGCACGAATCCCTCCAAGGTCAAGAAAGACCGCATCGCTCCGCACCTGCAGGAAAAATACAATCAGGAAGTCAACGACCTGACGCCGGAAGTCCTCCAGAACCTCGAATTCCTCGGCATCGATTATCTCATCCCCATTGGCGGCGACGACACGCTCAGTTACGGCGTGCGCATGTTCCAGGAGGGTGTGAAAGTGGTCGCCATCCCGAAGACGATGGATAACGATGTGCCCGGCACCGATTACTGCATCGGATTCAGCACCTGCGTGACGCGCACCATCGAAATGGCCAACAGCCTGCGGACCGTGGCCGGCTCGCATGAACGCCTGCTCGTGCTCGAAGTGTTCGGCCGTTACGCCGGCTTCACGGCTCTGCTCCCGACGATGGCCGGGGCAGCCAATCGCTGTGTCGTCCCCGAATACAAATTCGACATTGAACGTCTCGCCGAACTGCTGATGCTCGACCGCACCTACAACCCCAGCAAATATTCCGTGGTGCTCGTTTCAGAAGGTGCCATGTTCAAAGGCGGCGAGATGATCTTCCAGGACAAAACCACCGACGCATTCGGTCATGCCAAGCTCGGCGGCATCGGAGACCTGGTCTCGGCGCGGCTCAAGGAATTGACCGCCCAGCACAACAACGGCCGCATGGTGGATGTGGTCAACCAGAAACTCGGCTACCTCGTCCGCTGCGGTGACCCGGATGCCATTGACGCCATCGTCCCGATGGCCTACGGCAACCTCGCGCTCGACCTGATCCTCAAGCGGGTTCACGGACGGATGGTGGTCCTCAAGAATGGCCGCTACGACAACATCCCGATCGATATCGTGACCAGCACCAAGAAGACCGTCAACGTGGAGCGCTTCTACAACACCGAGCGCCTGCGCCCGAACTTCGAATCCTTCGAGATGACCCCGCTGTTCATCATGACGAGCGATAACATCTAAGCACATACCCAACACAAAGGCAAAAAACACGAGGAAAAACCTTGTGTGGAACTTCAAAAATGGAATGCGCGTCTATCAACGGCGCGCATTTTCCTTTAATCGGCTATTCACCCACGAGAGGTTATAATCCCCCGCCGTATGAAAATCCTGACCGTCCTCACCTATTATCGCCCGCACACCTCGGGCCTCACCATCTACGCCGAACGTCTCGCGCGCGCCTTTGCCAAGCGCGGCCATGAAGTGACCGTGATGACGACGCAGTACGACCCGTCCCTGCCGCGCGAGGAGACCCTCGACGGCGTGAGGATCATCCGCGTCCCGGTTGCGTTCCGCATCAGCAAGGGAGTCATCGCGCCGACCTTCGGCTGGGTCGCCACCAAACTCGTCGCACAGCATGACGTTGTCCAACTCCACCTCCCGCAATTCGACGCGCCCGGCGTGGCCTTCCGCGCGCGGCTGTTCGGCAAGCCCGCCGTCC
>CAYNQA010000311.1:0-3784 GCA_964399225.1 uncultured Anaerolineaceae bacterium | reverse complement strand
GAGCGGCTGGTTGGAAGACATCCACGACCCGCACAACTGGTACCAGCCGTACATGGTTGGCACGTATGCGAACCGCCAGAAACTTCCTGCCGACCTGAAGGCTCAGTTCCAGGATATTCTGAATCGCGGTGTTGCTGAGACCGACCCGGCTGCCCGCCAGGCGATCTACGAAGAGGCCAATGCCCTGTACTACGATCAGGTCCCGACCATCCTGCTCGCAACGGCTACCAGCCATGGTTATATTCAACGCTGGGTACACGGCATCGTCTTGAACCCGGTCTTCCCTGGCAACTACTTCTATCCGATGTATAAGGACTAATCGTCCTGAATGATTACGGGGAGCCGTTCTGGCTCCCCGTAACTTTTGTTAATGATGTTTTGGCTTATTCAACCTGCTTGATTAAGAACCCCAAGTTCCCGATAAAGCTCGAGCGTGGCGTTCAATTCACGTTCGGGAGTAAATCCCTTTTTGGTGACCATTTTTTGTGCCGCATTCTCGAAGCGGACACGCTGTGCGGCATCAGAGATTAATACTTCGATCGTTGCAGCCAACGCGTCAGCGCTTCCCACTGGGATCAATTTACCATCCACTCCATCCTGCACTACATCCAAGGTCCCGCCTGCCGGGGTGGCTACAACTGCCTTTCCGCATGCCATCGCTTCAAGTAATGCATTGGGTAATCCATCGCGCAGGCTGGGATGAACGAAGACATCCATGAGTGAATAATAGGCGGGCATGTCTTTGTGGGGAATGGGGCCGGTGACTACGATCTGTAATTGGGGGTTGGCATTTCGAAATTCCTCGAACGCTTTTCGATCTTCCCCCTCGCGCACCTCACCGACAATGAGCAGGGCACAGGGGCGGATTTTACATATTTTCGTATAGCCAGCAAGAAGTGTTGTCAATCCTTTTTTCTCGCGGAGTTCACCGACAAAGCCGATGATGGGCATGTCGCCGAGGCCGAGGGCTTGCTTGAGCGATTGATTTTTAGTCATCGGGCGGAAGAGGTTGGTGTCGATGCCATTGGGGATGAGGGTGATTTCCCGATCGAGGAAGGCTTTTGCTTTTTTCGCCAACTCGCTGGCATTTGTTGTCACAGCAGATGCGTTTTGGAGCGCGTACATCACATGTGAGAATTTCGCCGGGTCGAATGCGGCGCGTTCGATGTCATTGCCGCGGATCGAAACGACGCTCGGCACGCCCAGGTATTTCCCGGCGTATGCGGCGACGAACCCGGCTTGTGGGAGGAAGTAGGCTTGGAGAATATCGAACGGTGCGTTGGAGTGTTCTGCAACGATCAGCTCGAACCAGTCCACAAGAGTGTCGTCTACGCGTTTGTGCGCGCCGAAGCGGGTAACGCTGACTCCGCTCGAGGGGAGAGTCCGCTTCTCGGAGGCCGGCAGGTTCGAGGTCGGAGCGAAGACGCGGACGGTGTGTCCGGCGGAGGTGAGCAGGCGGGCGAGTCGTTCTGTCGAGATTGCAAGTCCGCCGAGGTCTGGGGTATACTTTTCGGAGAGCAGAGCGATTCTCATTCTGACCTTCGCGTTTTACGCATCAAAGAGGAAACATGGCTGAGCAATGTGAAATGATTATCGGTTATCTTGTGCCGCATCGCTGTGAGCATCCCGCGCTTGGCAAGTGTACCAAATGCGGGCGTTTATTCTGCGATGAGCATTTGGTCGATTCATCCTCGGGAAAAATTTGTCTTGCCGACCAGCAGGGCTTGGACCAGCCCATTGCGCTGCCGTTGACCGCCGCCACTTTTTCGCAGGCCGACATTGATACGTTCCATCGCGCTTCGATGTACGATAATGATGATACGTCGGGGGATATGTTTTCGGATTTGAGTTAATTTCAACCACTCAATCACAAAGGACACGAAGTTCACGAAGGGATTTCCTTTGTGCTCTTGGTGTCCTTTGTGGTTAAAAAATTAATATGGTCCGATCATTTCCCAGATGGCTTTGTTTTCGCCGATAAAGTCGTCGCAGCGCTGGCACATGGGCAGGGCGGGGGGATGCATTTGCAGGCGGATGTGTTGATACGCGCGGCCTTCCCAAATTTCTTTGAATGTTGATTTTTTTAGATCACCCAGCGGGGGAATCTGTTCGCGCGTCATACAGCAGACGTAAACCATGCCCGCGTGGTCAACGAGGGTGTGAGTCCAGGGCGCGTAACAGGGATGTTTTTTGTAGAAGCCGAGGGCATAGCGTCCGGCGCGCGCCAATTTCACCTCATCCTGATCCTGACCGAAGGGGAAGGCATCCTCCTCCGAAACGATCAAGCCGAGTTCCAGTGCGCGTTCGGCGATGCGCGGTGCGATGTTTTCGTTGAAGTAGGCGATGTCTTTCTTGCGCAGGGACAGGTGTTCGCCGCAATGATCGTCCACGGGAATCAGGTTGATGCCGTCCGCGCCGAGTTCGTGCGCCACGTCTGGCAGGGTTTCGAGCGTCGAAAAATTTTCGCGGCTTACGACGGTGTTAATGCGGATGGTCAGTTTCCCTTTGCGGGCGTACTTGCGCAGGTATTCCACGGCGCGCGTGGTTAACTTCCACGAGCCTTCCACGCCGCGGATCTTCTCGTGCATCTTTCGGATGGGCGAGTCGATCGAAATGTTGATGCCGCGCAGTCCCGCCTCGACCAACGCCTTGGCCTTGACCTTGTCTATCATCGTGCCGTTGCTGGTCATCGTGACCCGAATGCCTTGCTGGTGGGCGTGTGCCACAAGCTCGGGCACGCCGGCGCGCAGCATCGGTTCGCCGCCGGAGAAGTGCACCTTGCGGCAGCCAAGCTCTGCAAGCTCGGTCATTACTTCGTGGAATTTCTGCATGGTGATGGCCGGGGCGCGTGTCTCGCGCCAATGGTTGCACATTTCGCAGCGCAGATTGCATCCGTAGATCAACTTGATTTTGGCATACAATGGGCGGAATGGACGCGCGTTTAGGACCGCCTCGCGAAATCCATCTTTGTTCTCTGTAATTTCATTTAGACTATACATGGTAAATAGGGTTCTACGTCAACTAGCAAACAGGTAAGATGGGCGCAATTGTATCACTCCGTGCCTGACACCTGACACCTGACACCTGACACCTGACACCTGACACCTGACACCTGACAAGGACTTCAATTCACAATGCGACTCAAAGCAGATCTAACCCTTCTCATCGTTTCGATCATCTGGGGCTCAGCCTTTGTGGCACAACGTATCGCAGGACAGATGGGCAATGTTTACCTGTTCAATGGTGCCCGTTATTTGCTTGCGGCGCTGGTGGTGCTGCCATTTGCAGGGCGGACAATGCAATCCGCATTTTCGCGCGAACAGGTCAAGTGGATGTTCCTGGCGGGCGTCCTGCTCTTTGTGGGTAGTGCGTTACAGCAGCTGGGTGTGGTGTACACCACGGCAGGCAACGCGGGATTCATCACGGCCTTGTATGTGGTTCTTGTGCCGATCGTGTTATTTTTTGGATGGCGTGAACGCCTGCACTGGCTCTCGATTGCGGCAGTCGCATTGGCGGTGGTGGGCGCCTTCCTCCTCTCCACGGGTGGCCGCTTCGAGGTCCGGGCGGGAGATGCGATCGAGTTGGGCGGCGCATTCTTTTGGGCCTTGCATGTGGTTGTCCTCGGAAAATTTGCATCGAAGTTCGAGGCGATGTCTTTTTCGGTGGGGCAGCTCGCCGTCTGCGGATTGCTCAACTTTGGCGTGGGTGCTTTCACCGAGTCACTTCCGACGTTTAGCTGGCCGCTCGTGGGCGCGGTACTCTACACGGCTCTTTTCTCCCTCGG
>CAYNQA010000310.1:0-3800 GCA_964399225.1 uncultured Anaerolineaceae bacterium | reverse complement strand
GTACATAGGGAACGTGCGCGGGTGAAGGGTCACTGGTGGGGGAAGGGATGACCAGCGGATGCTTCGCAGAGCGGATAAGCGGATGGAGGGACTGATGGTTGTGGAGTCGTTCATCCGTTTACACCGCACCTGCGGTCGGTGCAGGTGTCCGCTTGACATCCGCTGGTCACTTTTCTGTCCCAACGAGCGCGGGAGAGGGAAAAGGGGAACCGTCCACGAATTTTGCACGAATAAACGAATAGCGGGCGGCGTTCGTGGATGATCACCGTCCGCGCAATGGATTTACGTCATCCTCCGTCCACCTTGACGGGTTAGATTCGATGTAATGCCAGATGCGTTCCATTTCGCGGTCATTGCGGATGATGTGTTCGTAGTAATTGCGTTGCCAAACGGGGATTCCCTGCGTGCGGCGCAATCCGTTAATCCGTTTGGCGGAAAACGATTTGAAGGCGCGGACGATTTCGGACAGGGGATGGCGTTTGATGGCGGCGTAGGGGCGGGTCTCTGGGTTGGCGGGCGGGGATGCCTGGCCTGCAATCGTCTCATCTGGCAATGCGATTCCGCCCGAAACAGACCCGCCCCTACCGTCATCATTCAACACAATAATTCCATGAACATGATTTGGCATGATTACAAACGCGCCCAACGAAACATGCCGATAATGCCGCGGCAAATCGAACCACGCGTGATCGGCGATTTCCCCGAACCGATTCAATTTCACATCCCCATCCACCACCTCGCCGAACAGACATTCCCGTCCGTGCGCGACGATGGTCACAAAATACGCGCCTGCGGACGAATAATCGAATCCCTGCAGGCGGACGGATTTGCGGTGGTGAATGCGCGGATCGAATTTGGATGGTCCCATGCCGGGATTATACGGCATCATTGAAAATTCCCATCGGCTCTGATATAACCCGTGCATGGCATTCCTCCCCATCGCACAGATCAACACCCCCGCGGGGTTCATTGACCTCGGCCGCGGCGACCCGCAACTGCAATTACTGCCTCTCGGTCTCCTGCGAAACGCGGCACATAACAGCCTCTCCCAACCCGAACACGCCATCCTGCAATACGGGGCGGTTCAAGGGAACGGATACTTCCGCGCTGCACTAGCCTCATTCCTCTCCGCGCAATACGGCTTTCCCGTTTCGCACGAAAGCCTGTTCATCACATCTGGAATTTCCGCCGCCCTCGACCTGACCTGCCTGCTTTTCACCCAACCCGGCGACGTTGTCTTCGTGGAGGAACCTTCCTACTTTTTCGCACTGCGCATCTTCGCGGACCACGGCCTGCGCGTCGTTCCGCTCCGCACCGATGAAGCGGGTCTCGATATCGCGGACCTGAAACGCGCCCTCGGGGAATCTCAGCCCAAATTCCTCTACACCATCCCCGCCTTCCAAAACCCGAGCGGACATACTCTCTCACAGGAGCGCCGACAACAACTTCTTGCCCTCGCCGAACAACACGACTTTTTGATCCTCGCCGACGAAGCGTATCAATTCCTCGGCTACACTCAAAGCCCGCCTCCATCATTTGCTGCACACATCGCTTCGGGACGCGTCATCTCGTTGGGATCCTTCTCCAAGATCTTCGCCCCGGGTCTACGCCTGGGCTGGCTGCAAGCACACCCGGGCATCATCCAACGCTTCACCACCAGCGGACTGCTCGACAGCGGCGGCGGGATGAATCCCTTCGCCTCCGCCGTCATGCGCGACGTGATCGAACGCGGAGGATTGAACGAAAACATCTCCAAACTGCTGGGCATCTACAGCCAGCGCATCAAAGCCATGGACATGTCCCTGCGGCGGCACCTGCCTGAAGCCGAATTCATCACACCGCATGGCGGTTTTTTCTTCTGGGTGCGCATCCCCGGCGTGGACACAACAGAACTGCGGCCACGTGCGCAGGCACTGCAAGCGGACCTGCGGCCCGGCCCCCTGTTCTCCAGCCGCAACGGATTTCGCGAATATTTCCGAATCAGCGTTTCATTCTACAACGAGGACGAGATCGACCAGGGTTTGATGCGCCTGAAAGAAGCGCTCACAACCCTCACGGTATAATCCCTCCGCAATCCTCAATCAAAAATCTGAAATCGTAAATCTAAAATCGAAATGCGTCGTTCCACCCTCATCCTCCTCGGCTTCATCCTACTCTGCCTGCTCCTTGCAGTCTTCGTCTTCCTCCCCGCGCAGGCGACCCGGCTGTACGGTCCGCCCTCGCCGCGACTCGGCCTCACCCAGCGCGTGCAATATTCCGCACGGCTGCTCTGGCACGATGGTCTGCTCACCACGCCCGCGGATGTGAACGGGGCGAGCCTACAGTTCGATGTCGGCGAGGGAGAGTCGGTTGGCTCGGTGGCGAATCGCCTCGAGCAATTCGGCTTCATCCGCGATGGCCGCGCCTTCCTCGATTACCTCATCTACATGGGCATGGACACCTCATTGCAGGCGGGCAGTTACACGCTCAGCCCGGCCATGTCCATCATTGACATTGCGCGCGAGATGCAAGACTCCTCCCCGCTCGACGTGGTCTTTGTGGTTCTGCCCGGCTGGCGGATGGAGGAGATCGCCGCTTCGCTCCCGACCTCCGGGCTGGCCGCGACTCCCGAAGAGTTTCTCTCCGCCGCACGGACTCCCCTTCGCGAGCCCTTCCTCGCGGAGGCGATCAGCAACGAGGGCTTCCTGCTCCCCGACACATATATCCTCCCTCGCACCACGAATGCCGAAACACTTGTGGAGACTCTCGTCCGCAATTTTTCCCAGCACCTCACAGTGCAATTAGAAAATGATATCGAGAACCAGGGACTGACCGTGTATCAAGCCGTCATCCTTGCATCACTGGTCGAACGCGAAACGGTCAAGGCGGAGGAGATGCCGGTCATTGCGTCCGTGTTCATCAACCGCTGGAACAATGGCTGGCACATGCAAAGCGACCCCACCGTGCAATACGCCATCGGCATGGACGGCAACTGGTGGCCCAATCCGCTCAGCGCGTTCGACCTGCAATTCGATTCACCGTTCAATACGTATGTGTATCCGGGCCTGCCCCCCGCCCCGATCGCCAACCCCAGCCTCGAGGCGTTGGAGGCGGTCGCCAACCCCGCCTCCACGAATTACTTTTTCTTCCGCGCCCAATGCGATGGCTCCGGCTATCACAACGTCGCCGAGACGCTGGTAGAACATGTCAATAATGGGTGCCAATAACCATTTGTCATTGCGAGGGCGACGCTCTCTCGCCCGAAGCAATCCCCCAGCCGCGTGGAGATTGCTTCGTCGGGAGTACCCTCCTCGCAATGACACGAACTAGTTTTACGCCGCTACCTTCGGCTCTTTACGGAACCACGCCTGAATCCCCGCGCCGAGACTTGTGATGAGCATGATCGGCGCGAAGGCGAACCAGCCGATGTAGGGAGTCAGTCCCGCCAACACCAGCAACAGCGACCCGCGCAAGTGACGGCGGAAGGACGTGTTCCCTTCGCCGATGCGTTCGCCCGCGAGACTGGTAAGCGCGGAGAGGCCGAGGAACATGAGGGTGGTCAAGGCGAGGGCGAGAACGATCGCCAGCAGGACCAGGATGGCGGCCAGCAACCCGCTTGCCTGTTGTCCGAGGCGGGCCAGCAAGGCCACCAACGCCCCGAAGAAGAGGAAGTTCACCAGACCGAGCAGGAACGAGCGTCCGAATGAGGCGGTCAGGATGTCGCGCGCTGTTTCCACAGGACGGGGGAAGAGGACCGCCACCGACGCCAGCAAAGCGATCAGCGCGATCCCGCTGAGCAGGACAACGAGAATAATATTGAA
>CAYNQA010000309.1:0-3847 GCA_964399225.1 uncultured Anaerolineaceae bacterium | reverse complement strand
GATTGATGGGATTCGTTACGCGTGTGTTCGGCGAGCGCGAAGATTATATGCGCGCGTATCCGCCGGTCGATGGAGGAGCCTACAAGCGCACGACCGACCTGTTCGAAGGGCTTTCACCAAATTCTGGCGGTTGACACAATAAAAATCCCACATCTGGCGCTTGACGGATTAGAACGCGCGTTCTATAATCTGGACAATCATCATCCAGTTCATAAAAGGAGATTGCCATGTCCAAGCGAAATGTTGTGCACGTTGAGATCCCCGCGCAGAATGTACAAGCCGCCGGTCAGTTCTATCAGGATCTGTTCGGCTGGAAGATCCAGCACGTCCCTGAGATGAACTACACCATGTACGAAGACGGAAGCGGCTCGGGGGGCGGCTTTCCTCAGGTCTCGGCAGAAAACCCCGCCGGGCAGGTGCTGGTCTACATTGACAGCGATGACATTGAAGCGGACCTCGCCAAGGTTGAAGCATTGGGCGGCAAGGTGTTGCACAAGAAGACCGAGATTCCCCAGACCGGCTGGTTTGGCATTTTTCAGGATCCGACAGGCAATGTGCTGGCGCTCTACACCAGCATGAACCCCGATTTCAACAAGTAACCCAAATGGGCGCGTCCATCACGCGCCCAATTTTATTTAAGCGATCGGAGATGACAACATGAGCGGAGTCCGTGTTTTAGTTGGCACACATAAAGGTGCATTCATTCTGACATCTGACGGGAAGCGCAAGGATTGGAAGATAGACGGCCCCTTCTTCGCCGGCCTGGATATTTTCCACATGAACGCCTCACCCGTGGACCCCAACCGGCTCTACGCCTCGCAGGTCTCAGACTGGTTTGGGCAGGTGATCCACCGCTCGGATGACGGCGGAAAAACCTGGGAGCCGGTGGGGAACAAGTTCGTTTACGAGGGTACGCCCGGCACGCACCAATGGTATGACGGGACACAACACCCATGGGAGTTCCGCCGTGTCTGGCGGCTCGAACCTTCGCTGACGGAGCGCGATACCGTCTATGCCGGCGTGGAGGATGCGGCTCTCTTCCGTTCCACCGACGGCGGCATGACGTGGACCGAATTGCCCGGCCTGCGTGAAACGAAGGGACATCTTTGGCAGCCGGGCGCGGGCGGCATGTGCCTGCATACGATCATCCTCGACCCGACGAACCCGAAGCGCATGTTCACAGCCATTTCTGCGGCAGGCGCGTTCCGAACCGATGACGCCGGCCAGACATGGAAGCCGATCAACAACGGCCTGATCTCTGGATACGAACTACCTGATCCGGAGGCGGAGGTCGGTCATTGCGTCCACAACATTGCGATGCACCCCTCGCGCCCGAACGTCCTGTTCATGCAAAAGCACTGGGATGTGATGCGCAGCGACAATGCCGGTGATTCGTGGTCGGAAGTGAGCGGCAATCTGCCCAGCGACTTCGGATTCCCGATCGCGGTCCATGCGCACGAGCCGAACACGATCTACGTCGTGCCGATCAAAAGCGACTCGGAGCATTATCCACCCGAGGGCAAGTTGCGAGTCTATCGCAGCCGCTCCGGCGGGAATGAATGGGAGCCGCTGACCCGCGGACTCCCGCAAGGCGATTGCTACGTCAACATTCTGCGCACAGCCATGGCAGTTGACTCGCTCGATGCGTGTGGCATCTACTTCGGCACCACGGGCGGACAGGTGTACGCCTCCGCCGATTCGGGCGACAACTGGATGCCGATCGCCAGCAATCTCCCGGCTGTGCTTTCTGTGGAAGTTCAAACGCTGAAATGATCCGCGTTCAACTGCCGTATCACTTGCAGACGCTGGCCAGGGTCGGCAGGGAGATCCACTTGAATGTGGAAGAACCGATCAGCATTGAAGCGATTCTGGATGCGCTCGAGACTGGGTATCCGATGCTGCAAGGCACGATCCGTGACCATGTCACAAAAAAGAGGCGGGCATTCATCCGCTTCTTCGCCGACGGGCGGGATTGGTCCCTGGAGCCGCCAGGCCTGGCGCTTCCTGAAAGCATCGCGAGCGGCAGAGAACCATTCCGCATTGTGGGTGCCATGGCGGGCGGTTGAGAGGAACAAGTGACGATGTATGCAATGACCGGTAAGTTGATCGCGCAGACTGGCAAGCGCGCGGCGATGGTTGAGATTCTCCTGCGCGCCGCGGACGTGGTGAGCGTCTTGCCCGGCTGCCGCCGCTATCTTGTCTGTGAGGATGTTTCGAACGAAGATGCCATTTGGGTTTTCGAGATGTGGGATGACAAGCATTTCCACGATGCCTCGTTGACAGATCCGCGTGTGCGTGCCTTGATCGCAGAGGCGCGTCCATTGATGGGAGGCGCCCCCGATGGTGCGGAATTGTCTGTCGTTGGCGGTTATGGCTTGTAAGGAGCTACCATGTCCTTGAAACGTTCAGTCAATGTGATGCCGGATGACATTCGTGAGGCATTGAAGGAACGCGGATTGATGAATGCATATGATGCGCGACCTGCGTATCAACGCAACGATTACATCGGATGGATCGTACGCGCAAAACGCGAAGAAACACGAGAGAAGCGCTTGCGGCAAATGTTGGATGAATTGGAAGGCGGGAAGAAATACATGAACATGAAGTGGAAAGCAAAGTAAGAAAGAAGCGGACGAATTTCGTCCGCTTTATTATTTCGTTTCTTGACGCTCGTACACCGGGATACTATACTGTTGCCAACTTGTCCGTCCCATCAACAAGCCTGCAGCCCGAAATCACACAAGGAATCTCCCATGTCCATCTCGAATACCACGCCCGTTTTTGCTGTTGACGAAAAGAACCTGATCCCGGTCAGCGACCATTTGCGGCAGATGACCGACATTCCGCCGTCGCGGATGTTTTTGATCAACAAGTCGCTCAAGGTGTATCAGGAGAAGAACCCGGGCGCGAAGGTGTTCGATGCCTCGCAGGGAGATGGCGGCGCGTCGCTGCCCGGCGTCCCGAAGGAAATTTTGGCGAGGGCTGGGCAGCTTCAGGCGGAGCACGGAAGCGCGTACGATATGCCGTTCGGTACTGATGCGTACCGCAAATCCGTCAGCGAGCAGTATTGGAAGTTGGATGCCTCGTCCGGTTGGGGACCGGGGAATGTACTCGGCACCGCGGGCGGACGCGATGCGCTGGTCAAGGCATATCAGGCCATGCTGGCGCTGGGACATGGACGGCAGGGCGACCTGGTGATGGTTTCGCGCGTGCCGTGGATCTCGTATAACTGGGGGCCGTACGGCGTGGGTGCGAACGTGTTGTGGACACCCGGCGATCCCGCGCAGGGCTGGGCGTATTCCGAGGATGCGATCCGCGAGAGCGTGAAATTTGCGGAATCAAAAGGGAGAAAGATCGCGGGGCTGGTCATCACCAATCCCGATAACCCCACGGGCCTGACTATCGCGGTCGAGAAGCAGGTCTCGCTGGCGAAGTGTGCCTTGGAAGCGGGCGTGGCTTTCGTGCTCTTTGATTGGATGTATCACTACGTGACCGACGAATCACCAATGGAGTTGAATTCGTTTTTGGCGCAGTTCACGCCCGAGGAACGCAAGCGCATTATGTTCCTGGACGGGATCACCAAGTCGCTGGGCGCATCGAATATTCGCAACTGTCATCTGCTCGCGGATGAAGCCGTGGTCAAGTTCATCACGGCGCGCGCCTCGCATAGCGTGATGCCGTCGTTCTATTCACTGGCGGTGGCAATGGCCGCCTATGAAATGGGACTGGCCGAGGCGGGCAAGGGCATCATCGGACCGACCAATGCCAGCCGTAAAGTGTTGAAGGGATTATTGGAATCGAGTGGGATGCAACACATCCTCGGCAAAGGCTATTACGCCTTCACGAA
>CAYNQA010000308.1:0-3848 GCA_964399225.1 uncultured Anaerolineaceae bacterium | reverse complement strand
TGACAAGGGCGTTCTATGTGGCGCGGGTGCCTTGGGGTGTGCGGCTGGCTTGATTACTTCCGGTTATTTTGTCATGATGCGGATTGCGGATATCGAGGTGTAGCATGCTTCAGGCGCTTCCTTGGATCATTGTTGGTGTAGTGGTTATTGGTGGTGCGATCGCCCTGGTGGTGGTGGGGAGTCGTGCCGCTGCTCAAAAAGAAGAAGAAAATGACCCCTTGCTCGCCCGCCTCGCGGAATTTACGGAGCGCGGAGAAGATGTTTCCCTGGAAAAATTGGAGTTATCTCGCCCGTTTAGCGAACGCGTCATCGTTCCCTTTTTGCGTCGAATTGGCGAGATGTCCTCCCGCTTTACTCCCCAAAAGGTTCTTCTCGAAACCAACAAGAAACTGGAACTGGCCGGTAACCCGGGGCGTATTGACGCATCCACGTTCCTGGCTGCCCGCTTTATTGTTCCAATCATTTTTGATGGTTTTATTTTCCTGGTATCAACCCTTGCACCAGATCCATGGCCTCTTGGACGTTTGCTTTTGGTGTTGCTTATTTTTGGTCTGTTGGGCTTCTTTTTCCCGCAACTCTGGCTTACAAGCCGAATCCAGGCTCGCCAGCACGAAATTCGCAAGGCCATGCCTGATGCACTCGATCTCTTGACCATTTGTGTGGAGGCTGGACTAAGTTTTGACTCGGCAATGCAAAAAGTCAGCGAGAAATGGGAAAACCAACTTTCACTGGCTTTTGCCCGTGCCATTCGTGAAGTGCAATTGGGCAAGATGCGCCGCGAAGCCTTGCGCGACATGGCAGATCGCCTTGGCATTGCAGAAATGACCAGTTTTACCGCCGCCGTTATTCAGAGCGAGCAGTTGGGTGTGAGTATGGCAAAAGTGCTCCGTATTCAGTCGGAGCAGATGCGTATGAAGCGCCGTCAGCGTGCAGAAGAAGAAGCCCACAAGGCGCCGGTCAAGATGATCTTCCCGATGGGACTGTTGATCTTCCCATCCATTCTCATCATCTTGATGACCCCGGCCTTGATTCAGATCGTTGACGTGTTCGGCGGAGCATTTGGCGGAGGTAACTAAACTTGACCAAGCCGCACTGGTCGTATCCGCTGTATCGCCTTGGCTGGAGCGGGATCGACTGGATCTTCCCGCCCCGGTGCGGCGGCTGCGGTAAAACAGGTTCACGATGGTGCAAGGAATGCCAGGATAAAGTTCCGAACCTGGCGGGACCGTTGTGCGAGTCGTGCGGGACACCCGTGACCAGGGTGGGGGGGACGTGCCAGCGGTGCAAGGACAATCCGCCGCCTTTTCGGGCTCTACGCTCGTGGGCGGCGTTCGATTTTCCTGTTCGACCCGCATTGCATAAACTAAAATATCGCCGTGATATGGCACTCGGGGACGCGCTGGCTGTGCCGATTAGTCAATTTGTTGATTCGCTCCAGTGGACGTTCGACATCGTGGTACCCATTCCTCTGGGTGAAAAACGGATGAAGGAACGGGGGTATAATCAAGTTGCCTTGATCGCAAAACCGTTATCTCTGGCGCTTGGCCGTGACTATCGGCCGTCTGCGTTGAAGCGCAAACGTGAAACCCGCTCGCAAGTGGGGCTCTCAGCTGGGGAGCGGCGGGACAATGTGCATGATGCCTTTGATGCTGATTTCAATCTTGTCCGGGGGAAATCTGTGTTGGTGATGGACGATGTTGCCACCACCGGAGCCACTCTCACTTCCAGTGCCGAAGCGTTTTTACAGGCAGGTGCCAATCATGTTTATGCAATCACCGTGGCGCGAGCTTTGCCTCACCACGGATTGAATCTCATCTGACCCACTAAGGAGGTCCCCATGACATCGAAAGTTGACATCCAAACTCGCAACATGGAACTGACCGACCGAATTCAGGAATATGTTTCCAAGAAAGTGGAAAAGCTGGACCGCCACCTTCCACAGCTTGAGGATATCCGCATCGAATTGACCTACTTTAAATCTGCCCGCAGCGCCATGGATCGCTATACTGCCGAAGTGACCGCCCGCGGTAAAAATCTGCTCTTGCGTGCAGAAGAGCGTGCCGACGATCTGCGTGCCGCATTCGACGCCGCCCTCGACAAGATGGACCGTCAGATCGAACGCCACAAGGGAAAGCACTACCGTGGCCGCGGCGACGGCCGTTCGGCCGCTGAAGTTGCGGAAGAGGCCATTGACGAAGAGACCGGTGAACTTGCACCTCTGATCGCACGTCGCAAGAAGTTCGAACTGGTGCCGATGACCGAAGATGAGGCGGTTGTACAGATGCGCGAACTCGGCCACGATAACTTCTTTGTCTTTTATAATGCGGAGACCAGCAAGATCAACGTCTTGTATCGCCGCCGCAACGGTAGCTACGGCCTGATCGAACCCGTTGTCGGATAGGCGGACACGGCTTACAATGCTGGCCCGGGCAACCGGGCCAGTTTTTTCAGGAAGTGAAAATGGAATTTCTCGATTTCGATGACGAACAGTTGGAAGCCGCATCGCCCGCGGCCAGTTTGGATGCGCCCGTTGCCGAACAGGCGGTCCACAATCTTCTCCGCGCGATGGGCGAAGATGTGAACCGTGAGGGCTTGAAGAACACCCCCCGCCGCGTGGCTCGCATGTACGGTGAATTGCTACACGGCTACAACGTGGACCCTGTCGCCATGATCAACGGCGCACTCTTTGAAGTGCAATACGATGAAATGGTGATCGTGCGCGACATTGAATTCTACAGCCTCTGCGAACACCACCTCCTGCCGTTTATGGGGCGTGTGCATGTGGCCTACATCCCCGATGGCAAAGTGCTCGGCATCTCCAAGATCCCCCGCGTGGTGGATATGTATGCCCGCCGCCTGCAAGTGCAGGAACGCATGACCCGTCAGATCGCGGACTTTTTACGCGACCTGCTCAAACCGCAGGGCGTAGCCGTGGTGGTGGAAGCACTGCACATGTGCATGATGATGCGCGGCGTCCGCAAACACGATGCCCGTATGACGACTTCCGCTATGCACGGCGCTTTCCGCGCCAATCTTGCCACGCGCCAGGAGTTTCTGGATAATATCTCCCGCGGCGCGGCGCCCCTGCAGATCTGACCTAGCGCTCCCGCTCGACCTCCACGCCGACCGAAGCCGCGTCGGGGACGGCCCCCGGCTTGTCCACGCGCACAATCGCTTTCCGCACCTTTGGGTTTTCCAGGCACACACGGGCAATATCGTTCGCCAGCGCTTCCACTGTCATCCGCGCCGCGCTTTCTGCGTGAGCGCGGATTTGTTTTGCTGTAGCGCTGTAATCCACGCAATCGGCGATGTCGTCGCTTGCGGCGGCGGGACGGGTATCCGTAAACATCGTCACGTTGATGATGATCTCGCGCGGCGTGACCCGCTCCCAATCGTGGATGCCCAGGATGCCTCGAACCTTCAGATCGCGTATGAAAACTTTATCCATGCGATTCACCAGTGCCTTTCTGTAATTGTTCCAGGCTGATGAGTACAGCGGCGAGGATCAGCCATGCCAACATCTGCGTCAGACGGATGCCGCCTGCCACCAGGATGCTGTCCCCGCGGAAGGCTTCGAGGAATAGTGCTGTTCCTGCGCTGAATGCCGCAAAGAGAAGGAATTGTTTACCGGGGACCGTGAACGGCTTGCGCAAACCGAACAGGTTCAAAATGAACAAGGCTGCCGCGATCTCATACACCTGGCTGGGATGCCGCTTTGCGCCGAAAATCTCGATGGCCCATGGCAGTGAGGTTTCTTTGCCAAACGCATCACCCGAGGCGAGGTGAGATGCGCCCAGGCCGACCATCAAGGTGGCGAGGAACGGCGTCAACGCGTCTAACGTGGGCAG
>CAYNQA010000307.1:0-3854 GCA_964399225.1 uncultured Anaerolineaceae bacterium | reverse complement strand
CACGACGGCCGCGCCGCCAACCTTGCCATTCAAGACATGCAGTTCAGCCGCGACGGCTCCACCTTGCGCGTGGAAGCCGTCTTCGCAGAAGACGCCGAGCCGAACATGGACGTGTGGAATCGCAGTGTCAAAGCCATTGACGGTTTCATCGCCGACGACACGATCGAGAACTTCCACATCCACGCCCGCTCGCCAGACTCGGCCGCCATCACCTTCGCCGCAGCCGACGTCCCCGCGCTGGGTTGGAAAACATTTTACGTGCGCGGCAAGGAGAGCGCGGCGCCCGCCGAGATCCACGTCTCGCCGCTCATGCGTCTGCTCGCGCCGCTTGCCAACATCCCCGCCGCGCAAAAGCTGATCGAGCGACTGTCCCAGCCCAAAATCAAACCGCCGTACATCATCGAGAATGACACATTCTCTGTTGAACTCGCCAGCGATCAAACCCTCACTGTCACCGACAAGACGACAGGCCAGATATATCGCGGACTGAACCGCTTTGTGGATAGCGGCGACTGCGGCGACGAATACAACTTCTCCCCGCCTCCCTCCGACCTCGTAGCGGACTCAGCGATCCTGCGCGGCGTGACGATTTCACGCGGTGCAGTCCAGCAAATCATGACCGTCTCGCTCGCGTTGACCGTCCCTGCCAGTCTAAGCGCGGATCGGAAATCGCGCGCCGCAGAAACCGTAGAACTTCCCATCACGACGACCATCACGCTGACGAATGGCGTGCCGCGCGTGGACATCCACACCCGCGTGGACAATCGCGCCAAAGATCATCGCCTGCGCGTCCACTTCCCCGCGCCGTTCACAACCGACTCGGCCAACCACGACGGCCACTTCGAGATCGTCAAACGTCCCATTGGCCTTCCGCCCTTTGATGAAACCTGGTCGGAAGATCCGCGTCCCGAAACCTACCAGAGCGCGTTCACATCCATTTCGGATGGACAGAACATATTGACCCTCGCCAATCGCGGCCTGCCCGAAGTGGAAGCGTTGAGAACTCGGAAGTCTAAGAGACTTCCGAGTTCTGAAGGTGTTGAGATCGCCCTCACCCTCCTCCGCTCCGTCGGCTGGCTCTCGCGCGACGACTTCACCTCGCGCCGAAACCACGCGGGACCTCTGCTCGAAACGCCCAAGGCGCAGATGATCGGAGAGTGGGAGTTTGACTACTCTGTCATCGTAGGTCGGATTGCCAATCCGACCTACAGGCACGCGTGGAATTTTGAAACACCCCTGCGCGCCACAGGGACGGGAATCCACGCGGGGACGCTTCCCGCGAGTGGATCATTCGTCCGCGTGGACAACGCGTCGTTCGTGGTCAGCGCCGTGAAAGAGACGGAGGATGGTAAAGGCTGGATCGTGCGCGGTTACAACATCGGCGACGAGGAGATTCCAGTCACGATCACGCCGTGGCGCAGGTTCGCGAAAGCCGAACGGGCGAACATGGCCGAGGAAACAGTCAGCCGCCTCAAGGTAGGAAGAGGCGGCGAGGTGACGGTCAACGCACGGGGGCATGAGGTGGTCACCGTCAAGTTTTCGTAAGATGAAGAAACCAGGTTTCTGCGAGAAACCTGGTTTCGTTTTTCAATCCACTTTGATCCGCACGAACAGCCGATCCTTTGCGGTGCGGGCGATGTCTTCCTCGTTGGGCTTGCCAGCCTCCACGCGAATGCCCATTGGCCTGGCGGCTTGCGGGACGTGGCGAAGGTACTCGAACATGCGCGCTTCCACGGCCTGCGCGTCGAGTTCGGGTTCGGCGAACGCGGTGGCAGTTTTGCGTTTCAACAACAGACCGACCTGCGCCCCGCCCTGCAAATTCTTCCACCAGGTGCGCTCGCGGCTGGTGATGACCCAGAGATGTCCGTTTTCGCGATAGTAGCCGACGGGGGTAGTGTATTTCTTGCCCGTCTTGCGGCCTGTGATGGTGATCAACATCATGCCGTCGCTCAACATGCCGTGGAACGGCGAACGCAAGACCCATGCCATAAAATCATTGCCTGTCATAAACCAACTCCATACATTTGATCGGGGACGAGCAGTTCGGGAAAACGCGGCCTCAGCGTCGTCCGCGCTTCGTAGCACAGGTGGCAGGCGTCGGCGTAGTCGGAGGCGTGCGGGAGGTTGTACTCCGTTACGAGCGCGGCGGGTCCGCCCGAGAGCAGAGGTCCGCAGATCGGGTGGGAATCCGGATTGTATTCAAAGCAGATCTCGCGCAACTTCTTTTCAAAAAGGTTCCCGATCACGAGTCCCTGGCAGATGTGAACATTCCCAAACGGATCCACATGGACTCGGCGCGGCTCGCGCAGATCTTCGTGCGGACATTCGGTAAACCTCGCCCATGGGTGCAGCGCGGCACGCGTGACGAGTTGGCTGGCGCGCCCTCGATACATGATCTCTCCCTGATCGTGCTCGGCCTTATCTGGCTGGGCAATGCTGATCATGCCTGTGGGGATATTCAACCACTTGGCCGCCACCAGCGCGTTTTGCGGGTCTTCGCCAAGACACTCACTGCAGTGATACAGGTCGCTGCTGACGGTCAGGTCTTCGATGCGGCCAGCGAAAGGCTGGAGGTTTTCGATGGCGTCGGCCACAGAATTGGCCCAAAATGTGTTGGTAACGATTCCGACTGAAAACCCCATTTCCGCCGCGAGATGGACTCCCTTGAGCAGGATCGCATAATACAAAAATGGCTCCCCGCCCTCGAAGTAGATCGATTCGATATCTGCATCGCGCGCCTGCTGCAGAATGTCTTCGATCTGTTCGAGCGTAAGGGTACCCGTTTGCCGCGGGCTGCCCCACACGAAGCAATGATCGCACTCATAGGTGCATTGGTAGGTCAAAAGGATGTGCAAGCCGGAGAGTTTCATGGCGCGCTCCTTGTCTAATCCACTGTAGCAAATTTCAATCCGCAAGTCATGGGTCAAATATCACTTCGCAGGCTATAATTAATGTAACTCTTTTGAGGAGGCGTTATGTCCAACGTTTTTGCGTCAAACCACCCACTGGTCGCCCACAAGCTCTCCCGCCTGCGGGATAAGAACACCGACCCGAAGAAATTCCGCGAATTGGTGCGCGAAATTGCCGCCTTATTGGCATATGAAGCAACCGCGGACCTCCTGACGGTTCCCCGCGAACTGGAAACCCCGCTCGCCAAAGTGACCGGTGCCGAACTTCAAGAGAAGATCGGCCTCGTGCCCGTCCTGCGCGCGGGACTGGGCATGGTGGAAGGTTTTTGGGAATTGATGCCCAGCGCCGAAGTCTGGCACATTGGTCTCTACCGCGACGAAAAGACCCTGCGCCCTGTGGAGTACTACAACAAACTTCCGCTCGAGCCGACCGTCTCGGTCTGCCTGATCCTGGACCCGATGCTGGCCACGGGCGGTTCCGCCACCGCCACTGCGGACGTGCTGAAACGTTGGGGGGTGAAGAAGATCAAATATGTCGGCTTGATCGCCGCACCGGAGGGCATCAAAGCCATGCAGACCGCGCATCCCGACATCCCCATTCACATCGCCGCGATTGACGATCATTTGAATGAGCGCGCGTATATCGTGCCCGGACTCGGCGATGCGGGTGATCGTCAGTTTGGGACAGGGTAGATCTTAGCTTTGAGCTGTTAGCTATTGGCGATTAGCTGTTGGCTTGGAGGAGAAAGTATGGCGTATAACTTGAAGTTGGCGGAACGGATTCGGACAGAGTTGAAAGGGACGCCCGTCATTGAGAAGAAAATGTTCGGCGGGACCGGCTACATGCTGCATGGCAACATGGCCTGCGGCATTCTCGGAGATGACTTGATCGTACGCGTAAAAGCGGAGGAGTACGAAAAACTCCTCAAGCGTGCGCACGTCAAG
>CAYNQA010000306.1:0-3865 GCA_964399225.1 uncultured Anaerolineaceae bacterium | reverse complement strand
CGTGGACGTTTGGTCCAGCAGGTCCGGCCGCGTGCGCTCGATGAAGCTCAGCGCCGCAACGGTGATGACCGCCTCGCCCAACCCGATCAACACATGCACACCGAGCATGGCCGGGACGACGATCTGCAATTGCGTGGTGCCGCTCAACCAAAGTTGCAGCGCCGTGATCAGCGCCGAAGCGACCACCGCCAGCCACGCGGCGAATCCCGCCGCGGCGAAGCGCACTCCCCTGCCCTGTTTGGAAACACTGCGATACAAACCGAAGCCGATGGCCGCGGTCAGGATGCCCATGTTGAAAATGTTCGCGCCCATCACCAGCAGGCCGCCGTCTTGAAAGAGCAAGGCCTGCACGCCGATGACCGCCGTCATCACGAGGATCGCCTCCCACGGGCCGAGCACCATCGCCGCCAGCGCCCCGCCCAAAAAGTGACCGGACGTTCCGCCCGCCACCGGGAAGTTGAGCATTTGCGCGGCAAAGATGAAAGCCGCCATCACGCCCATCAACGGGACTTGTTTTTCACCAAGGGTCTTGTTGGTCTTCGAAATGGCAATGCCGACCGAAACAGCCGTGATAGCCCAGAAGATGATCGAGATGACGAGGGTCAAAAAACCATCAGGGATATGAAGAGGGATGGGGGAAAAATTCACAGGAGGTTCCTTTGGAAGAGTTCCATGACTACGATTGACAATCGGGGCACAAGCCGAACAGAGTCACATGACTCGAATCGAGTTTATACCCGGTGGATGCGCCGAGCTGTTGATACAGTTTTGCGAGCGGTGCGTGCTCCACGGCAACGGTCGTGCCGCAGTTCTTGCAGATCAAGTGGTGGTGGTTCTCCTCGGTCAACTCATAGACCAGCTTGCCGTTGCCCACATGAGCCGCGAGCGCAAAGCCGTTATCGGCCAGGAACTCGAGCGTGCGATACACGGTCGCTTCGGTCAGGCCGGGTTGGGCGCGGCGCGTCTTCTCGTACACCTCGGTCGGCGAAAGATGCCCGCCATGACTGCGCAGCGTGTGCAGGATCGCCATCCGTTGCGGTGTCACGCGAAAGCCGCGCGCGTGCAGTTGGTCGGTGAGATAGGAGCCACAAGACATGGGAGATTCCTTGTTGCGAAAAGTTGCAATAATATTATGACATAAAAGAAGCCTCGCGGCGGGCGCTTCTTACCCGTTCGCGAGGCCTGCTTACCCTAAATAGAACCACGGAGTGCGGGCTTCAGCCCGCAGGCTAAAGCCTGCACTCCAATTCTCTACGGCGTCCAGATGAAGTGGATCAGCGAAAAGAGATACGGCTGGCCGTTCACATACTCCACGCCAACGAGGAAGGCGTTCCAATCCAATTCCACGCCGGCCGTGCCGGGGCGGAAGACCTGATAAAAATTCACGTTCACATACTCCGCTGGCCAGGTGCTTCCGTAGCTGGAGATCTCACCGTCGTTGCAGCGTCGCTGTGCCGAAGCCGTGAACGTATCCTGCAGTTCCGGCAGGACCAACTCGCGGAACGTGCCGCTTGTATCCAGTCCGCTGGCGGGGTGCATGCCCCACGCATGAACAAAATCGCTCTCGAAGGCAAAGCGCGCATGCTCCGCATCAAAATTGACCGGCGTGCCGCTGTTCCACAACCACACGTCCACGCCGTGCTTCGGGCTGACCAGCGAAGCGAACGCCTGCCCGTCGCGGTTGGCGAACGCGGCCTGCAATTTATCGAGCAGGGCGGTCACGCGCGTGTCGCCGCAGAACTCACCGGATGAAACGATCTCGGTCAAATAAGTATCGTTCACCCAGCCGATCGGCTCGGCCGCCATGCACACCTGCACCCAGCGCGCTTCATCTACATTCTCCGCAGCGCCCGAAACGGCAATATCGGTTTCATTCGAGGCATACACCCCCTCAATGGGATTCTCCACGCCCGGCGCCGAGCGGATGTTCAGCACCTCCTCCGGCGAAACGAGGACCACCCCCATCGAGCCCGTGGCCGGACAACTGATCACAGCGCTCGTCGCAGAGGGCAGCGTGGCGGGATCCACGGTCGGGGTGACGGTCAAAGCGGGTGAGGCCGTTGCGGTGGATGTCCCCGGCGGGACCGTGGGGAAGGCAAACGTCGCGGGCAGGGGTGTCCAGGACGGGGTCGGATTGGAATCGGGGAAAGCGCGGGTACAACCAGCCAGGAAGGCAAAGGTCAGAGTGAGAGCCAAGGCAAGTCGAGTGTTCATCTTCGTTCTCCTGATTCAAATTGTAAACCATTTTGAATTGGGGATTTCCAAAGGGGTGGGCATCGCTTTCTCGCCCCTGAGATCATGGGGCTCACAGCGAAGCCGGCGGGTGCGCCCTGCGGTAAAAATTTGGGCCGGCCAATCAAATTAGATACTCCCTGTTAAATCGCCCACCTTCGCAAGGATAACTAAATCCGCTATAATCCAGCCGCTTAATGCAAATCCCCACGTACGTGGTTATTCATCGAAGGAGAACGTCATGTCTGGTCATAGCCATTGGGCCACCATCAAACGCAAAAAAGGCGCAGCCGATGCCAAGAAAGGCGCCATCTTTACCCGTCTTGCAAAAGAAATCGTCATGGCCGCTCGTCAGGGCGGCGGCGACCCCGATACCAACTTCCGTCTCGTGCTTGCCATCGAGAAGGCGCGCGCGGGCAACATGCCGAAGGACAACATCGAGCGCGCCATCAAGCGCGGCACCGGTGAGTCGAAGGAAGGCAACGCCTTCGAAGAACTGACCCTCGAAGGCTACGGCCCGCACGGCTCCGCCATCATGGTGGACTGCGTCACCGACAACCGCCTGCGCACCATCTCGGAACTTCGCCACGCCTTCAGCAAGGCCGGCGGCAACATGGCCGAGGCCGGCGCAGTCGGCTGGCAGTTCGAACGCAAATCCTATTTCTCCTTCCCCTCCAGTGCCCTCTCGTTCGACAAGGCCTTCGACCTTGGTGTGGTGGCCGGCGCGGACGATGTGGTGGACGGCGGTGAAACGATCGAGATCATCGGCCCTTCCGACACATTCAAGACCCTCAGCGACGCGCTTCATCAGGCCGGCGTCAGCCCCGAAGAATCGGGCCTGCGCCTGATCGCCAAGCAGGAGCTCGAGCTCGATACTGATGACACCCTCTCCGTGCTGCGCATGATCGACGCCATCGAAGAACTGGATGACGTGCAGAACGTGTATCACAACGTGAAGATCTCCGAAGACGCACTGGCCGCCCTCGAAGCCGCGTAAATTTTTATCACCACAGGGTGCATCAAGATAACAGAGACGATCTCTGTAGGCTCCGTGCACTCTGTGGTGAATTTTTTTAAATGACCCTCGCCCTCGGAATTGACCCCGGCATTGCCACCACTGGCTACGGCCTCGTCCGCCTCGAACCGGACGGGGAACTGGTCGCTGTCCATTATGGCGTGATCCTGACCCCCAAGACGGACTCCGTCCCCAAGCGGCTGGACAGTCTCTACCGCGAACTCAAATCCCTTCTCAAGAAGCACAAACCCGATACCTGCGGCGTGGAGAAACTCTTCTTCCAGCGCAACGTCTCGACCGCCATCGCGGTGGGACAGGCGCGCGGCGTGGCCCTGCTCACCCTAGAACAGGCAGGACTCGAAGTCGCCGAGTACACACCGAACGAAGTGAAACAAGCCGTGGCGGGCTACGGCTCTGCGGACAAGCGCCAGGTGCAGGAAATGGTGCGCACGCTCCTGCAACTGGACTCCATCCCCAAACCCGACGACGCCGCCGACGCGCTGGCGGTTGCGATCACGCATTTGAATACAAGAAGGTATTAGGCACAAGCAGAAAGGGTGACATCATGCCAAAGAACATTTTGCTGAAAGTTGTATCTGTCATCGCATTCATTGTTTT
>CAYNQA010000305.1:0-3892 GCA_964399225.1 uncultured Anaerolineaceae bacterium | reverse complement strand
GTCGAGGCGGCCATCTTCTTTTTTCAGCATCGGTGCATAGGTCGCGCCTGCTTCGGGTTGCGGAATCGGCGTGATCTTCCCGGCGAGATAATCGGGGAGGGTGGCGAGCAGCAAGTCCGCGCCGAGGGTGGATAAGGATTCGAAGGCCTCACCCGCTGTCACGTCGGGAGCGAGGCGCATGGACCGTTTCGCCAGCATCGGGCCGGTGTCGAGTCCCACGTCCATTTTCATGATGGTCACGCCGGTCTCTTCGTCGCCAGCCAAAATCGCGGCATTGATCGGCGCTGCTCCCCTCCAGCGAGGCAATAGCGATGCATGCACGTTGACACATCCGAACTGCGGCAGGTTGAGCACATCGGGTTTGAGGATCTGACCGAAGGCGGCCACGATGATGAGGTCTGGCGCCCAGGCGCGGAGTTGGTCCATGGCTTCGGGCTGACGCAGTTTTTCCGGCTGGATGACGGGTATGCCGAGTTCAATCGCAAGGTTTTTTACCGGCGGCGCCTTCAGTTCGCGGCCGCGGCCCGAGGCGCGGTCGGGCTGGGTGACGACGCCTACAACGTCATAAGCGGCTGTCAACGCGCGCAGACTCGGTAATGCAAAATCGGGCGAGCCCATGAAAACGATTTTTGTCATGGGTCGATTGTACCAGCGCTGGGGAATTAACAATCTGGTTGCTTTTTGTCTGAATTGGTTGTACAATGCTTGAAACCCAAATCAGACCACTGGAGGAACCAATGTCTAACGAACCGATGTCCGATCTCACCAGCGACGACAAACTCTGGGCTGCTCTCAGCTACGTTTTTGCTCCGCTCGTTGGAATCATCGCCCTGCTCATGGAAGACAAGAAAGCCCGCCCGTATATCAAGTTCCATGCTGTACAGTCGATCGTTGCCAGCCTGGTGTTCATGGTCGTGGCCACCATCCTCTCCATCGTAACCCTCGGCTTCGGCGGCCTGTGCGTTCCGCTGCTGTGGCTGGTGTTCCTGTACTGGGCTTACCAGGGGTATCAGGGACAGACCATCAACATCCCGCTCATCACCGATTTCATCAAGAAACAGGGCTGGGCGTAATTCCCCTTTTGCAAGCAAGAGCCTGCCATACGGCAGGCTCTTTTTATTTTCGCAACCTTGGCGGGCGCACGGCGTATACTCATCCAGAAACAACAAGGAGACACGATGAATACTTCCCTGCAAAACAAACCCTCGCTCTTTACCGCCATCGCCGTGATGACTCTGATCAATGGTATTTTCAACATCATGTTCGGCGTGGCGCTTTCGATCGGCACCTTCCTGCTCTGCTCGCCGTTCGCGCTCCTGCTCATCATTCTGGGCGGATTCGAGATCTCTTACGCGCTCAAACTGCTGGCAACCCCTCCGCAGGTGACTCAACCTTCCACGACCATTGCCTGGCTGGAGATCGCGGCTGTGCTGGCCGGCAACATCTTCTCGGCTGTCGTGGGTATTCTTGCGCTGGTGTTCTACAATGACACCACAGTAAAAGAATACTTCGCCCGCCTGAACAACCCGCAGACGCCCACCCCCGCCGACGATCCCGTGACCGTGGTCGCGGTCAGCCCGACCGGGGCGGTTCCCTCCGCGCCCGAGCCTGCCGCACCCTCGCTTGCCGAAACCAGCCTGGAACCGGTCGCCGCCCCCGTGGACGATGTCCCGGCATGGCTGAAGTCGGAGGAAGCGACGTCCACCGAGGCGCCCGCCGCACCCGAAGAGACCGAGGCGAAGCCTACGAAGAAGAAATCCCCGGCCAAACCGCGCACCCCGCGCAAACCGTCCACGAAGAAATAGAGGACATTCATCCCTTGACTTCATCTTCCCTGCAACTTAGAATCGAGTCAACAATCGAACGGTTGCAGGGAAGAGACTCAATGGTGGTCGAGTAGGCGATGTTCTTCGCCGTGTCGAGACCAAGAGCGCCGAAGGTGCAAATCTGGAACAGGCGAACCCAGACGAAACTCTCAGGCAAAAGGACCCTGCCGCCGAACCCCACTCTGGAAAGTCCCGCGAGGGACACCGACGGTGTAAAGTTAGTCTTGTGGTCTGATTGTCATGTAGTCGCATGGTCGAATAGTTCAGACCAGACGACCATGCGGCCAAGCGACAAAGCGACTAACCCAATCTCTCAGGTCAAACTACAGAGGACGCGCGATATTATTTTCGTGCGTCCTTTTTTGATTCGCCAAATCCAAGCCTTCGCAAAATATTTTTTGCGCTACAAAGGAGACATCTCATGAACACCCCCGCCAATCTGAAATACACCAAGTCCGATGAATGGTTCGACCCCGCCACTGGCAAAATGGGCCTGACCGACTACGCCCAGAACCAACTCTCCGACATCGTCTTCGTCGAGATCCTCGTGGACGCGGGCGACGCGCTCGAGGTCGGCAAGGCCATCGCTTCGGTCGAGTCGGTCAAGGCATCCGCTGAGATCTTCGCTTCTGCCGCTGGCAAGATCGTCGATGTCAACAAAGGCCTCTCCGACAAACCCGAAACCCTCAACACCGATCCCTTCGGCGAAGGCTGGATGGTGAAAGTGGACGGCGGCAACTTCGGCGACGCCATGGACGCGGCCGCATACGAAGCCTATTGCGCGGAGCGAGCACATTAGCATTTAGCGGTTAGCAATTAGCGATTAGCCAAGGCAATCGCTAATTGCTAAAAGCTAATAGCTCGGAGCTAATATGACCTACATCCCCATCTCACCCAAAGAACGGGATGCGATGCTGAAGACCATCGGCGTGAAATCGCTGGATGCACTCTTCGAGGCGATCCCCGCCAAGCACCGCTTCCCCGCCCTCGACCTTCCGCCCGCGCTGACCGAAATGGAAGCCGCGGCCGAACTGGCCGAAATTGCCAACTCGAACGAAAACGTGCGCGGCGACCTGATCTCCTTCCTCGGCGCGGGCATGTACAACCACTACATCCCCTCCGTCATCGACCACATGCTGCGCCGCGGCGAGTTCTACACTGCATACACGCCGTATCAACCTGAGATCTCGCAAGGCACCCTGCAGGCCATCTTCGAATATCAATCCTTGATGACCGCATTGACCGGCATGGAACTTTCCAACGCCTCGCACTACGATGGCGCCACCGCCGCCGCCGAAGCCGTGAACCTGGCCTATGCCCAGTTCCGCGGCAAACGCAAGAAAGTCGTTATCTCCCCCACTGTCCACCCGCAGTATCGCGAAGTCATCCGCACCTACACCGTGGGCATGGAACTCGAGCTTGCGGGCGACGATGGCAACGCCGACCTCGACACCAAACCCGAAGAACTCGCGGGCATGATCGACGACAATACCGCGCTCGTCATCGTGCAGTATCCCGATTTCTTTGGCCGCGTCTTCGATTACACCAAACTGATCGAGACCGCGCACGGCAAAGGCGCGCTGGTCTGCGTCGTAGCGAATCCCACCGCGCTGGCCCTGCTCAAGACACCGGGCGAAATGGGCGCAGATGTCGTCGTTGGCGAGGGACAGCCGCTTGGCCTCCCCATGTGGTACGGCGGACCCAGCCTCGGCTTCTTCACGACCCGCAAGCAGTTCGTCCACAAAATGGCCGGTCGCCTCGTCGGCGAGACCGTCGACTCGCGCGGCCAACGTGCCTACGTCCTCACGCTCACCGCGCGCGAACAGCACATCAAACGCGAACGCGCCACGTCCAATATCTGCTCCAACCAGGGCCTGCTCGCGCTCGGTTCGGCCATCTACATGTCCGTGCTCGGCAAGACTGGCATGCAACAAGTGGCCAACCTGTGCTACCAAAAAGCGCACTACGCCGCCGACCAACTCAGCCAGATCGAGGGCATGGGCTTGTGCTTCAGCGACCCGTTCTTCCATGAGTTTGCGCTGTGCGTCAACCGCCCCGTCGAAGAG
>CAYNQA010000304.1:1444-3904 GCA_964399225.1 uncultured Anaerolineaceae bacterium | reverse complement strand
TGGCCTCCTCGATCTGGCCGTGAACAGCATCGATCTGCTCGACGCGGGGCCCGATACGAATCAGTTCGAAAGTCTTTTCGAGCGACGCGACACGGGCAGCCTGCGAATCATATTTGGCCTGGGCGTCATCGAGGACGAGGATGGTGGGAGAGGTCATAAGGTGAAAATTAGCGATTTACCGAATAGAAATTTTACACGAAGGCACGAAGACTCTAAGGCACTAAGAAAAATAAAAAATCTTTGTGGCTTTGTGCCTTTGTGGCTTTGTGTTTAGCAAGCGCTTTCATGGTGCATAACTAAATCGGCAGGCGGACGATGAAGGCTGCGCCGCGGCCGGATTCTGATTCTACTTCAATGCTTCCGCCGTGGTCGGTGACGATGCCGTAGGTGACGGAAAGCCCCAGCCCGGTGCCGCCGCGCTCGGATTTGGTGGTGAAGAACGGTTCGAAGAGGCGGTCTTTGTGTTGGGGCAGGATGCCTTCGCCGGTGTCGCTGACGATGGCGGTCACCCAGTCGCGGCCGGCGTGATGTTCCACCATGGTGCGCAGGGCCAATTCGCCTCCGTGGGGCATGGCCTGCAGGGAGTTGTGGATCAGGTTGAGGAAGACCTGCTTCATCTGGTTGCGGTCAATGGAGACCCACGGGAGCGGTGAAAAATCGCGGACCAGTTCGACGCCCGAGGTGTGGATGAGGTGGCCGGTCAGGGCCAGCACGTCGTCGAGCACTTCGGTGATATCGGCGCGGGTGCGGGAGGATTCGGTCTGGCGGGAGAAGTCGAGCAGGCGGCGGACCACGTCGCGGGCGCGGGTGGCCTCGCGCAGGACCAGCTGGAGGTCGGCGCGGGAGGTGGATTCGGGAGGCAGGTCGTTGAGGGTCAGTTCCACAAAGCCCGTGACGGTGGTGAGCGGATTGTTGAGCTCGTGCGCGATGCCCGCGGCCATCTCACCCACTGCCGCGAGTTTGGCGGCCTGCACCAGGCGGCTCTCGGCTTGACGTTGGGCTTCGATGCGGTTGCTCAATTCGCCCTGCGTGGAGCGCAACTGGCGGATGCTCTCTTGCAGGCGCTGGTAGGCGTCGGCGCTGGAGACGACGCTGGCGAGGATGCCCGCGAGGGACTCGAGATCGAGCAGGTCGTTTTGGGTGAAGGCGTTTTTGTTTTTTCGCTCCACGTTGACGATGCCGATGGTCTGATCGCCATCGCGCAGGGGGACGCACATTTCGGAGCCGGGGTTCCAACCGGGGATGGCACGATACAGTTCACTATGTTCAACGTCGTTGGCAAGCACACTGCGGCCGAGACGGAACACGTGGCCGCTGATCCCCTCGGCGAGGATGGAGTCGTTCTTGGCGATGGTCTTTTCAACGGTGGAAGCGATCTTGCCGCCAAAGCCGCGGATGGTGAGACGGTGTTCGTTATCCGCCAGCAGAACAGCGGTGAGGTCGTAGGCGAAATATTGGTTGAGCAAATCGGCGGTGATCTGGGCGATCTCGCGCTTGTCGGTCATGCCGACCACTTGAGAGACGACTTCATGGATCAGGCCGAGATTACGCGCGCGGCCTTCGGCGTCTTCGCGCAGGCGGCTGTACTCGACCAGCCCGGCCAGGTGACTGGAGATAACCCCCAGCAGGTGATCGTCGTAGATGCTGAAGGCGTCCACGCGGGTGGACTCGAGGGTCAGCGCGCCGATGGTGCGTCCGCGATAACGCAGGGGCATGTTGAGAGCCGAAACGGAGTCGGGAAAGACCGGCAAGTAGCCGGCCGCTCCGGCGTCGGGGACCCGAAGCGTTTTGCCCGATCTGAGAAAGCCCGCGAAGGGATGTCCGTTCAGGTCGGCGTTGAGAGAAGCGATGCGGCCCTCGCGATTGTAGTATTCGCGCAGGAGGCGTCCATCCACGGAAAGAAGATGCAGGGCGATGCGTTCGGTATTGAAGGCGCGCGCAAGCAGGTCGAAGACGCGGCGGGCGATCTGGTCGAGGCTTTGCGCGGACGAAACGGTCAGGGCGAAATCGTTGAGGATGGCGAGACGGCGCATGTGGTCGGCCATGGAGGCGATGGTGATGATGATCTCCACGACCGGCGCGACCTGCGCGGTGAGTTCTTCGAGCGAGGAAATATTTTCAGAGTCGAATGGGGTTTGACGCCAGAGCGCGACCACGCCGATGAGACGCTGACCGATGACGAGCGGGAAGCAGGCCCAGGCTTTGGTGGTGCCGCGCAAGGCCTCACGCGGGAGACGTTCCCACTCGGCATCGCCGGGTTTGAGAACCAGCGGTTTGAGCGACCGGCCCACGCGACGCCACACGCCGCTTTCTTCCATCGAGAGGGCGAGGCCGACCGAGGCGGGACTGTTCCACTGCGCCTGCACGTCGAGAGTCTCACCGCGACGAATGGCCAGCCAGCCGCCTTGTGCCTTGGTCAAGTTGACGTAGGCACGCAAAGCACGCCCGAGGGCGCGCGGG
>CAYNQA010000304.1:0-1434 GCA_964399225.1 uncultured Anaerolineaceae bacterium | reverse complement strand
AAGTTCGGATTGCAGGAAGGTGACATCCGCGCTTTCCTGCCGTTCGGCGAGAAAGGCGGCGGCCATGCGCCAGACGTTTTGCAGGCGCTCGTCCATTTCCTCCGCGCCGACGAGGATAACGAAGAACGAGCCGTGGACCGGATACGCAAACAGGCGCGTCTCTTCCATACCCGGCACAGACTGCGACCTCGAGCGCGTGTGTCCCCCGCTCAATGCGCCGCACAGCCACGCATCCACAGTGGCGTTGGCGAGGAACCCACTCAGCGACTCTTTGCGGTGACGCGTGAGTTGGTGCCCGGCGCGCACCTGCCAGTGACCGCTCTCGCGTTCGACCAGCACGGCCCACTCCGCGCCGGTGATCTGCGAGGCGTCTTTGAGGAAGTCGTATCCGTTGGTTGGCATGGTTGGGAGTAATTATAGCCCAACCAGGGAGGGATGGTTTGAATGTTGGAAGGTTTGCAAGTTGAGAGAGATGTTTTGGAGACTTGCGGTCAAGCCTCGGCGGGGTCACGGACCCACACCGAGCAGAGTTCCACCGTACAAAATTTCCGTGATAAGAATTCCATTTCTATATTCGTAAGAGAAAGAACAGCTCTTGTATTACCGAAATCCCGATGGCAAATGCGGCAAATGCCAATGTTACCTTAATTAGCAGAGGAAGCACGGTTCTTTTATTTAAACCGCCTTTGGTCTTAATCGAAGAGATAAGGAGCCATACACTAATCAATACAAGCAGGATTGCAGAAATCAGAAAGAGTGTGCTCTTTTCCTTCGGGAAAGAATCCCAAAATTTATTATCTGAGACCCATTGAAACAGAAACACTGCGGTTTGAGAAGGTATTACAAGAAGCAACAAAACGTAGATCCAATGTTTGCGTTCATTCATTTCTTACACCTTTTGATGAATTACAATAGTACGGAATTCGAGAATTTTAGCATTAAATTTTACACACCATTCCTCGAAGATAAGGAACAACTAGATCGTTATACTCATCAATAGTTAAGATGATGGGATCTTGTCCTATGATTTCAAATCTTACAGACTCGTCAGTTTCCCAAGTAACGAACAGTGTTAGAGTTCCGTCACCGTTATAATCATTAGCTGCAAAGTTTGTGGAGGCGTCCTCAAATGCTCTCTGCACATCGTTCATCCCTTCAAGATTCCAGCGCTCATAGGCAACCTTTTCGTTGTAATCATCTAATGCCATGTTGACACCTGCAGAAATGCGCTCTTGCTTGGTGTTGTGTATCTTACCTCGCCCCACGGCTTGTAGCGCGTTTGAATCACTTCGCCGGTGGAGGCGTCCACGGCGAGGGAGGTGGAGCCGAGGTGGTCCCCGGCGAGGTAGGTCAAGGTGGAGGATTGAGGCACGATGTACTTCCGCATGAATCGGCTGGGGGATACCCAAAGAACGGGTACACGTAAATCCCCCG
>CAYNQA010000303.1:0-3915 GCA_964399225.1 uncultured Anaerolineaceae bacterium | reverse complement strand
CCGGAGGCGAAAGCATGCCCGTTAGCGCGCCCGGCGAGGTGGTCTTCGATTTCGGCTTCGATCCAACTGTCAACGGGTTTAGTTTCCCCAACTACGGTGACGACATTGACGCCACCAACCTGACACCCGCGGAGATGCGCCGCCTGTTCGGCGATCAGGTTTGCGCGAGGCTCAATGGCGACGAATGCACACTCACGCCTCCCGCCGAGCAATGGATGGAACAGATCAACGGCGATATGGCTGGCGGTCACTGCGAAGGCTTTGCAGTCCTCAGCATGCTGATGTACACCGAGCAGATCGCGCCGGGCGATTTCGGAGGCTCGAGCGCCAGCGACCTCGATATCAACGATGAATATCTCCAGCGTGAGATCGCCTATTGGTGGGCCACGCAAGCCACCGACCCGACCGTGTCGCAGGTCATCAAGGGCACGCCGGTGGAGATCCTCGACATCGTACAGCAAATGGAGTTCAGCGGCGAGACGTTCACCATCGGCATCTACAAAGAGGACGGCTCCGGCGGTCACGCCATCACACCCATCGGCGTGGAAGACAAGGGTGATGGACTCTATGCCATCCTGGTCTACGACAACAACTACCCCGGCGAGACGCGAGAACTGCTGGTGGACACGCGCGACAATTCGTGGGTCTACGAGGCCTCGATCAACCCGGATGTGGAACCGGATCTCAACTCCGGGAATGCGGATACGATGACCCTCGACCTCACCCCCACTTCCGCCCGCCTCAGCCAGCAGGTCTGCCCATTCTGTGAGGGCGGCTACTCGAGCGCGATCGGAAAGACAGCTGCGCCTGCGCAATTTCTGAACCAGGTCTTCCTCGACGGCGAAGGCCATATTTTGATCGAAGATGAAGCTGGTCACCGCCTTGGCTATGTGGATGGAAGAATCGTCAACGAGATTCCCGGTGCCAGCTACACCGCTTTCCGCATGGGCACGAACGCCCCCGAACCGATCTACTCACTGCCGGCCGGGCTGGATGTCTCCATCACGATTGACGGCTCCGACCTGACCGAAGAGACCCTGACCGACCTCATCATGATCGGTCCTGGTTACAGCATCGGCGTGGAAGGCATCTACCTCGAGCCCGGCCAGGTGGACACCGCCTGGTTCTACCCGAACGATGAAATGATCGCCTACGAAACCAGCGCCGACGAATCGCCCAGCATCGTCATCGGCGTGGAGAATCCAGATGCCGAAGCCGATTACTACTTCGAAGTGTACGGCACCGACATGGTCGGCGGCGGCACGCTCACCGTCTGGCTCGATAGCGAGGCCGGTGATCTGTTGATCAACACTGAGAAACTCAACGGCGAAGGCTTCTTCAACTTCTACCTCACACGCATTACCGATGAGCTTGAAGAAGAATTCTATGCCGAGGAAATTCCTCTGCAGGAGGGCGCGCTGGTCTATGTCAACTATGCCGAGTGGAATGACGCCAACCCCGAAGGCATCTACTTCGGCGTGGATCTCGACGGCGACGGCGTGATCGACGACGAGTACGTTGTGGACGACTCACAGTAAAGCTCAGAACCCAGGTGTTCATCACCTGGGTTCTTTTATCCCTTGACAAATAGACGTTTATCTATATAATCACATCGAAGAACATCTATGAAATTCGATCCTGTCCTTTTTGCCAAAGCCATTGCGGATGAGACGCGCCAGAAGATCATGAATCTGGTGTGTTGCAATTCGCTTTCGGTCACACAGATCGTCGAAAAGCTCGATGTCTCACAGCCCACCGTATCGCACCACCTCGCCATCCTGCGCGAGGCAAATTTGGTGAGCGCACGCGAAGACGGCAAGCAGACGTTCTATTCACTCAACCAGGATCATATAGCGGTTTGTTGCGGGCAGTTGATGGTCAAGTTTGCGCCCGAAACCGAAGCCGCCGAAACCATTAAAAGTCTCGACGCCTGATCACCGTCGTCTCTTTTTTTACCAACTCAAATAGACAAACTTCTATACAAGGAGCCTACATGACCACCCAATCCCCCGCCCCAATCTCTGGGGCTTCTCCCATCCACGAAGCCGTCCGCGAACATTACGCAGAACGCATCAAGAACAACGCCAGCTGTTGTGGAGATTCCAACGCTTGCTGCTCCCCATCGGAGAGCAGCCTGTATCCCACCGAATTGTTGACGACGCTTCCCGTGGGCGAATCTTCCGTCAGCTACGGGTGCGGCGACCCCATCACCCTCGCATCGCTGAAAACGGGTCAAACCGTCCTGGACCTCGGTTCGGGCGCCGGTTTGGATTGTTTCTTCGCCGCCAAAAAGGTCGGCCCCACCGGGCACGTTATCGGTGTGGATATGACCCCCGAGATGATCGAACGCGCCACGGCCAGTGCCCAGCGAATGGAGATCACCAACGTGGAGTTCCGTCAGGGATACATCGAGTCCATGCCCGTGGATGGAAACACAGTAGATGTGATCATCTCGAACTGCGTCATCAACCTTTCCCCCGATAAACGCGCCGTCTTTGGCGAAGCCTTCCGCGTGCTCAAGCCCGGAGGCAAGCTCGCCGTCAGCGACATTGTCACCGACGGTCCGCTGCCCGAAGCAGTGAAACAAAGCTTGAGCGCCTGGGCTGGCTGTGTGGCCGGTGCGGTCGAAGCGAAGGATTACATCGGCATGATGGAAGCGGTCGGCTTTACGAACGTATCCGTCACCCCGGTCTTCTTCGACAAACAGACCGTCGACTCAGCGCTTGCTGACATGGATCTGGATGTCACTGCATATCCACGCGAGTCCGTCTACAAGGCGGTCTACAGCGCAAAGATCACAGCCTACAAACCCGCGTAACACGCCCATCCATTCAGGCAGCATTTTGCGCCCGCAGTGTGACACTGCGGGCGCAAATCTTCTTAACCTGCTGTAAGCTTCACCGCCTTGACAGTGCAATCGTTCACAGGTAAAAACATACCGACTAGTCGGTTTTTATCAAAATTAGGCCCTGCCCCGCATACGGGAGGGACGGTTGAGGAGAACCCATGCAGCAACGCAGCGAAGAAACCCGGTCGCGGATCCTGGAAGCGGCCGTTAAGCAATTTTCGGTGAATGGCTACAACAAAGCCAGCGTAGACAGCATTTGCGAGCAGGCGGGGGTCAGCAAGGGCGCGTTCTATCATCACTTCCAAACCAAGCAGGATGTCTTCCTGGCCCTGCTTGATGGCTGGCTGCAGGTGTTCGATCAGGCGGTGGAGGCTTCAAAAGACCAGACCGTCCCCGAAACCTTCCAGCAAATGACGGATTATTTCCCATACATCTTCCAATCGGCGGGCGAAAACCTGCCCATGTTTTTGGAATTCATGCTGCAAGCCAGCCGCGATGAAAAGGTCTGGCAGGCCAGCATTGCCCCCTACCGCCGCTATCATAAACACTTCAGTTCACTCATCAAAAAAGGCATCGCCGAAGGCTCCTTCGTGGATGTGAACCCCGACCTGGCGGCACGGTTGATCGTTTCGGCGGCGATGGGCTTGCTATTGCAAAGTCTGCTCGACCCGCAGGGCGCGAAATGGGAAAAGGTGGCACGCGAGACAATGCAGGTGATGATGGCAGGCTTGACGCGCGAATTGAAATAGAGGAGAGAGGAATCGAGTATGTGGTTGGTCACCGGGGCTACCGGTCATATTGGAAATGTGTTGGTGCGAAAGTTGTTGGGACGCGGGGAAAAAGTGCGGGCTTTGATTCCCGCCGGGGAAAGCCGCGACCCGCTCAAAGGTCTGGATGTGGAAGCGGTGGAGGGCGACGTCCTCAACCTGGACTCGCTCTTCGAGCCGATGCGCGGCATCAAGGGCCTCTTCCACCTGGCGGGAGTCATCTCGATCATGCCGGGGCCGAATCCCTTTGTCCGCAAGGTGAATGTCGAGGGAACGAAGAATATCCTGCAGGCCGCCAAG
>CAYNQA010000302.1:0-3957 GCA_964399225.1 uncultured Anaerolineaceae bacterium | reverse complement strand
ATGCCCTTGAAATGCCCACGCCTCTTTTCCCGACGGGTGGATATTTCACTGCATCCACAAGCATTTTCACCTCTGACGCATTTCTCAGGTCGGGCATCATCATGCCCATCATGCCTGCGTCGAGATATTGCAGGACGAGTTTCGGGTCTTTCGGTCCGATGCGGACGAGGGGCGTCATTCCCGTCAACTCGCAGGCGCGGATGACGTTGACGGCTTGGTCAGGGTGAAGCAATCCGTGCTCGGCGTCGAGCATGTAGTAGTCATAGCCTGCCAAGCCGAAGAGTTCGGCGAGCTGCGGATCGGTCGAGGTGGAGATCACGCCCAGGGCGGGCTGACCCGCTTTGAGCTTAAGTTTGAGGCGATTGGGTTGGATAAACATCAGTGATCCATTTTCAGGATGCGATTTAATTCCAGCACATCGCCGGTGCGGGCGCGCAGATTGCGGGTGAGCATATGGATGGTTCCCAGTGCCACTTCCACATAATCGCTCATCAGTTCGTAAAAGGGCGCCTGATCGATACGCAGGAGGCGGGTTTCTTCTGAGGCACGAATGGTGGCGGTACGCGGCGCGGAATCGAGCAGGGAAAGTTCGCCAAACACCGCACGCTCGCCAAGTTGGTTGATCACGCGTTTACCGTCGATCACTTCAGCTTTTCCGCTGACCACCACAAACAGGCTTTGGCCGGGCTCTCCTTCCCGTATGATCACTTCGCCAGGCAGGGCGATCTCTTCTTCCACCAACTCGGCAAGTTCGGCAAGGGCATCATCGGGGGTGTCGGCAAAGATGCTGAGCGTTTTTAGGATCATGACTCGCTGCACGATGGATAACATGGGGGAATCCGTTTCCTGCCGGGCCGCCATGCGGGCCAGCAATGTGATACTCGAATTTTGTAAGCCAAAGAAAGAAAGTTCGGTCCGTTGAATGCCAACGCTTGGCGCCGCGTCCATGGCGGCGGCCACCAACCAGGGGTTCTCGCGTCCGAGTGGGTTGCTGATCAGATCCAGGACCCGGTTGCGGGGACTCATGGGGTTCTGGAGATAGTCCGCGCCCATTTTTTGCAGGCGTTCTGCAGGGGCAAAATCCTCCAAGAGCGGCATGAACGCCGTGCGATGTTCCTGCGTGAGAGTCGAATCCATTAATTCGATGGCATAGGCGGATTGACTCGCATCGCGCGCACGAATGGCTTGATGCGCGCGCCTCACCCGACGAGCATCGTAAATGAACCCAAATAGCAAAAGAAGGCGGTTCACACTTTCGCGCAGGTCCTGCTCCAGTGCCTGACATACTGCAGCAGTGCCGGAGGATGTTTGCAGGTCGCGCAGGGCACATAACAGCCAGGCACAGCGCTGCAGTTCTGCCTGGACTTGCAGTTCCACCACGTTGACGGTTTCACCTTCTGCGTGAAAGTGGTGCGCCAGCAGGGCATCCAAGATACGTGTGCGCAAACGCGTGCCGGGGTGGGATAGCAAAGACACTAAAACTGCCACAACCGCATTGCCACGCATGTGGGCACAGGCACGTACAAGACGTAATTGCACACGGTGGTGCAGGGTCGTTTGATCCTGACCGAGGCGCGCCAAAATCTCGGGCAGGGCAGCGTCCCCACCGGCGGATAGGGCGGTAAATGCCAGGCTGCGTGTTTGCGGATCATCCAGCGACTCGATCACAGCCGGGTAAATATCGGGGTGGCGGGTGTGGAACGCAGCACCAAGAGCAGCTTTCTTTACACCCAAATCTTCGTCGCGTAACAAGGCAAGCAACGGCGCAGCCAGACCGGGGTTGGCTGAGGCGCGGATCAGCCCGGCAGCCTCCAACCGTGCAGCAGGATCAGGAGATGCGACGAACGCGTTCAATTGTCGCAATGCTTCCGATGGCAGTGCATCGGGTGTGGATGCGCGCAACAAGCCGATCAGTGCCCCCTTCCGGGCGGCGAGGTCGTCGCTGGCCAACAGCGCGTGGCCATCCGATTCGGAGAGGAAGGCCAGCGCGCGCGCAATGGATTCGCGCCCCTTGGGCAACGCGTCAGTTTTGAGCAGGGTTTGCAAGCGGGGCAACGCTTCGGTGATGTGGGCCCGTTCCACCCGGGAGAGGATATCCTCCCTAACTTCAGCATGAGGCGAATCGAGCAGCCGCATCACGCCGGGACGATAGGCCGGGTGCCCGCTTTCCTCCAGCACATCGAGCGCATACAACACTTCTGCCGGGTGCTGGCTATGGAGCGCAGCTTCCACCACTTCGAGGCTGGCTTTATCTTGCAGATCGATTCCTTTTTCGCCAAAGCGGCGGCGATACAAAGCCTGAGTCAACGCATGCGGATACGCCCGCACCAGCGCGACTCCGATGCCCAGCCATGCCAACGCCAGAAGCAGGTATACATAGCCGAGTTGAATGGCGCTGAAACGGAAGAGCGTGTTCAAGACAAGCAATATACCGCCCGCGAGACCGATCGCCAGCGGTTGGACGATGCCCTCGGCGATGGTTTGAGCGCGGGTGCGTTCTTTTTCAGCCAGCGGCTGATACGTGATGGCAAAGGCGGACTGGTCGAGTGAAAAGCCCAACCCCTCGTTAATGAACTTCCCGGCTACCGCAAAGCTGAACAAAAGAAAGGTCCGGCTTGGATCTATTGTTCCTGTTGCGGCCAGCATGGCAAGCGATAAAGTTGTCAGCAGTGGAGTCGTCAGCAACCCAGCGCGCAGGCCAAAGCGGGAAATGATCCGTCCGGTTACAAATGTGTCGGTGATAAATCCAAGCACCCCTACCAGGCCATAAAATCCGCCTATGAAGCCCGCCAACTCATTGGCAGAGGGGTATTGCAGGGCGGCACGGTCATAGAAAATGTTATCCAGCACAAAATAGGAAATTCTCCAGAGCGTGATGAGCGCAAAAATGAGCAAGACATAACTGTTACGCCAGATAGGCACGGCTGGGCTGGCACGCTTTGCTCCGCTCCCGGCTTCGGAGGATTGGCTGGTGCGCGGATTTTCGCGCAGGGTGACCCTCTGGAAGAGAAAGCCGATGAGCAGGAAAAAAGCGATCACCAGATACAGGTTCTCGGTGCCCAGAACCGCTACCAGCGGAGCAGTGAAGGGCCCCATAACTACATAAGCCAGCCACGACCCTGCGTTCATCAATCCAAAAATGCGCTTGCCCTGACGGACGTCGAACAGATTTCCAGCCAGCGTCCAAAACGCCATGACTGAAATGTTGACCAGAGTCTGCGACCAGACCGGCAAAGCCAGCAAGAGCCACTTGGAGGTGGTCAGACCCAGTCCGAGACGCAAGGCGAGCGTGCCGATCACAAGGAAGGAAATGCAAAGCACGAGGAAACGCGCCAGCGAGGTGCGTTCCGCGATCTTCAGGAAAAGCGCTGTGATGGATGAAACGATGACCGCAATGCCGAGGTAGATATAAGGCATGGCGGTTGAATCCCATGCGGTGAAGAACAGTGCCAGCGAGGATGATTGCACAAAGAGCATGGCCGCGCCCATGAAAAAATACTGGGCAAGCATGAGCAGGACGGTCCGGCCTTCGCCTTCGCGAATGTTTAGCAGAGTGAGCAATCGGTTTTGCATGTGTAAATAAATTCCGCGCTAAGAGATGGGTAATCATAGCATACTGCTTATCTCGCAGTGCGGATATTTTCAAGCCGGACTAGATAATCCCCTGCACCCGCAATGCCTCAAGGTCGGAGGCTGTTTTACCGAGCAGGCCGATGAACACATCCTCATTATGTTGACCGAGCGTGGGCGGCGGCGAGAAAGTGTCTTCGTAGGTTTCCGAGAGTTTGATAGGGTTGCCAGGCATTTTGGCTTTGCCGCCGAGCGGATGCTCGACTTCGACGACCATGTTGCGGGAAAGGACTTGCTCATCGGCGAGGGCTTGGGCAACGTTGTTGACGGGTGCGCAGGGAATGCGTTTGGCTTGCATCTTATCGAGCCAATGTTTTTGGGTGTTGG
>CAYNQA010000301.1:0-3977 GCA_964399225.1 uncultured Anaerolineaceae bacterium | reverse complement strand
GCGGAAGAGCGCCGCCCTCGCAACGACATTCGCCACAGTCTTGGAAGTATAATCAGCCCATGTCCGTCCTCACCAACAAACACATCATTCTCGGCGTCACCGGTTCGATTGCGGCGTACAAAGCCGCCGACCTGGCGTCGAAACTGACCCAAGCCGGCGCAAAAGTGGATGTGATCCTCAGCGGCGCAGCGGAGAAGTTCGTCACTCCGCTCACCTTCCAATCGGTCACCGGGCGGCGCGCCTATACCGACTCGGATCTATGGGGAAACGAAGCGCATGTCTTGCATGTCGGTCTTGGTCACTCCACCGACCTGCTCATGATCGCTCCCTGCACGGCAAACACCATCGCCAAACTCGCCCATGGACAGGCGGACACGCTGTTGACCGTCACCGCCCTGGCGGCGCAGTGTCCGCTCATCCTTGCGCCTGCGATGGACGGCGGCATGTACGACCACCCCGCCACGCAGGAAAATCTGGATACGCTCCGAAAACGCGGTGCGACGGTCATCGAGCCAGCCGAGGGACATCTCGCCTCGGGACTCACCGGAATCGGACGCCTGCCCGAAACGAACGAACTACTCGGACGCGCCCGTCTCGTCCTCGGACAGAATGGGCTGCTCGCCGCTAAAAAAGTTGTCGTCACCGCTGGAGGGACTCAGGAACCGCTCGACCCGGTGCGCGTGTTGACCAATCGTTCCTCCGGGAAACAGGGTTATGCCATCGCCCAAGCCGCATTGGATGCTGGAGCACAGGTAATATTGATCACGACTCCCACATCCTTAAGTCAGCCGGTTGGTGCAAAAGTAGTTCATGTGGAAACTGCCAGGCAAATGCTCGAAGCCGTGCAGCAGGAGGCCGCCGGAGCCGATGCGCTCATCATGGCGGCGGCGGTGGCAGACTTCCGCCCGAAGACAATGGCGAAGGATAAGATCAAGAAGGAAGGCGGCATCCCGCAGATCGAACTCGAAGCCACGGAGGATATTTTGAAAACGGTATCCGCCACCGGCTTGGCGCGAAGCGGAAGCCGTCCGCGCGTGGTGGCGGGGTTTGCGGCAGAATCCCAGAGTCTTCTTGAAAACGCCTCAGTTAAGTTACAATCCAAGAATCTGGATATGATCGCGGCAAACGATATTTCTGCAGAAGACGCGGGGTTTGCCGTGGAAACCAATCGCATCACCCTTTTATTCAAGGACGGGCGCAAGGAATCATTATCTTTGATGAGCAAGAGCGAAGTGGCTGATATCATCATCGAACGGATCGCGGCATTGCTGGAGTAGAATGCGAATTCTTGTTATCTCAGATGTTCATGCAAATTACACCGCCCTCGAAGCGGTGCTCAAGGATGCCGGTGAGGTGGATGAGACCTGGTGCCTGGGTGATATTGTGGGGTATGGCCCCGACCCCAACGCAGTGGTTGAGGAAATCCGCGAGATCAAAAACCTGACCTGCCTGCTGGGCAATCACGATGTGGCTGTCATCGGCAGGATCCCCTTTGAATCCTTTAATGGTGACGCCCGCCGCGCGCTCGAATATCATGAGCGTGTGTTGACCGCCAGCAACATGGATTTTTTGCGTTCGCTGCCCTCGAACCTGAAAGTGCGGGAGGACGCCAGCCTTGTACATGGCAGCCCGCGCGACTCGGTCTGGGAATATGTGCTCAACACGCTTTCGGCGCGCCTGAACTTCGATCATTTTACGACCCCCTGGTGCCTGGTGGGACATTCGCACATCCAGTGCATGTTCCATCTCGATGAGAAGAACGACCGCGTCAGCCTCAAGCCGATCAAGGCAGGAGAACCCATCCCGCTTCAGCCGAGGCTGATCATGAACCCCGGTTCTGTGGGCCAACCCCGTGACCGCGATCCGCGTTCTGCCTACGCCATCTACGATAGCGAAGCCAAGACCTGGGAGCCGCGCCGTGTGGCGTATAACATCCCTGAAGTGCAAAAACGCATCCGGGAATCCGGCTTGCCCGAAAAACATGCCGTACGAATTGCCGATGGATGGTAACCCCCGCCTCCCCCATGTTTGACTGAACTTTGTCAGAAAATGGGGGAGGTGTCATATAACGATGGAGCTGACCAGGGTTGGAGGAACTTTCCAGGATACGATTCGTCTGTAGGGTGAAATCATCTTACGTCGATCAAGGAGCCAAAACCATGAAACGTCCAGTAACCATTATTTTGTCTGTCATTGCCGTCATTCTTGTTATCAGCATAGCCATGATGAGGCTGATGGGACCGAAAGTCGGCAACACATTCAGCTTAATCTCGTCTGATCTTGATTATGGCATGGGTGGAGGCGGAGCGCCCTCCATAGACATGTACGCAGCAGAAGCCCCGGCAGCATCCCCATCGTATGATGCAGCCCGCCAGGTCTTGACCAGCGACGTTGTCGCCCAGCAAGTGGAGCGCAAGGTCATTAAAGATGCCAGCCTGAGTGTGGTTGTCAAAGACCCGCAAAAGAGCATGGATGCCATCAGCGCCATGGCAGAGGAAATGGGCGGGTACGTGGTTTCATCGAACATCTATCAGTCCACCTACGGTCCGAATAACATCACCATCCCGGCCGGCAGCATCTCGATCAGAATCCCCGCCGAAAAATTGGAAGAAGTGCTGGACCGCGTCAAGAAGGATGCTGTTGAAGTTACCGGTGAGAATGTCTCCGGTCAGGATGTGACCGATCAGTATGTTGACCTCACCTCCCGCCTGGCTGCCAAGGAAAATGCGGCGAAGAAACTGACTGAGATCATGGATGCCGCTGAAAAAACAGAGGACGTGATGGCTGTCTACGCCCAGCTTCAGCAGGTACAGACCGACATCGAAGTGTTGAAAGGACAGATCAAATTCATCGATCAGTCCGTGGCGATGTCATCGGTCAATGTTTCCCTGACCGCAGAAGCCAGCGCCCAACCGATCGAGATCGGCGGCTGGAAGATCCAGGGCACCGCCAAAGAGTCTATTGAAGGATTGGTTTCCTTCCTGCAAGGCTTCGTTCAGTTCCTGATCCGCTTCCTCCTGAACTATTTGTGGCGCATCCTGCTAGTTATCCTGCCGCTCTACGGTCTCTATGTTGGCGGACGGGCTGTATATCGCAGAATGAACCGCTCGAAGGCTGGTGTGGAAGCAGCGGAAATCGAAAAGAAGTAAGTCAAGATAAAACCAGCGAGACCGTCAGAAATGGCGGTCTTTTTTTGTTCCAGTATGTCACCCTGAACAACAGCGAAGGATCTCTACGATGGCATAAGAGATTCTTCGCTTCGCTCAGAATGACATAACGAAAGAAGAAAGATATCGGTTGCAGGTTATAATTTTCATAATGGATAAACTCATTCACGAAGCCCAGGCATTGTTCAACGTCCATATCTCGGGGCGGCAGTTGATGGCACTCATCACCTACGAAAAAGAGTTGCTGGAATGGAATCAAAAATTCAACCTGACCGCGATCCGTGACGTGGAATCCATCCGCGTCAAACATTTTCTCGATTCGTTCTCGTGCGTACTGGCATGGAAAGCCTCTCCACCTGTCAATCTAATTGACATTGGCACGGGCGCAGGCTTTCCGGGTATTCCGCTCAAGATCGTCTATCCCAGCATGAGGTTGACATTGGTCGAATCGGTCGGCAAGAAAGCCATGTTCTGCCAACATATCGTCAGCGTGCTGGGCTTGGAAAACGTGGAAGTCATTCAGGCGCGCGCCGAAGAACTGGGACAGCAGGAAAAGCACCGCGAAAAATATGACTGGGCAATTGCACGCGCCGTGGCGAACATGAACGTGCTGAGCGAATTCCTATTACCACTGGCCAAACTGAACGGCGTGATGCTCGCCCAAAAAGGCGAAAGCGGACCCGCCGAGGCGCAGTCCGCGGAACATGCGATGAAAATATTGGGGGGGAAATTGAAACAAGTGATCCCGGTCAATTTGCCGGGGGTGGTGGATGACCGCTATCTCATCCTTGTGGACAAGGTCGCGGCGAC
>CAYNQA010000300.1:3813-3984 GCA_964399225.1 uncultured Anaerolineaceae bacterium | reverse complement strand
TTTTCGCGCCGGATCCAGATCCCCGATCAGACTCCGCCCGCGCTGGTTTCATCCTCTTCGGCCTCTGCCTCCGCCCGGAGTTACCTCGCCCTCCTGCGCGGATCGCCCGCCTTCGTTTCCTTCGCCTCCAAACGCTTCGTCTACTTCTCTGCGCTGGCATTGTCCCAGCCG
>CAYNQA010000300.1:0-3803 GCA_964399225.1 uncultured Anaerolineaceae bacterium | reverse complement strand
GCTTCGCCGATCTGCCGGCGCGCTTCGCCATCGTCCTGCCGCTGTTCTTCGTCCGCGAGGTCAAAGCCACTGACGCGCAGATCGGCTGGGTCAACATATCCATGACCGCAGTGATGCTGGTCGGTTACATCCTCTGGCCATACCTCTCCAAAAAACGCGGCGGACGTTTCGTCCTGCTCACCACCACCCTCGGCATGGTGACGTATCCGCTCTTGACCGCGCTCGTGCCAGACGTGACGTGGATCTACGTCTTCGCCGGGCTGGCCGGTCTCTTTCAGGGCGGGCTGGACCTGGTCTTCTTCGATGAGTTGATGAAGACCGTCCCGCCGGAGTACAGCGCGACGTTTGTGTCGCTGGCGCAGTCCATGCAATACATGTCCGCCATCCTTGCCCCTCTAGCCGGGACCTGGCTGGCCGACAGCATTGGTCTGGGCGGCGCGCTGTTGGTCAGCGCCGGGTTGCGGTTCGTCGGATTTTTGTTGTTCTTGTTGCCGGATCGGCGGTGAGCTTGGAACGTTGACCGTAGATTGTAGACCGCAGACCATAGACCATAGACACAGAATCGTTGATCACCGGCGGTTGTCGGTCAGCGGTCATTGTAAGCCCCTCCATTCCAAAAAAAGGAATTCCCATGCCTCTCACTCCCCGCGAACGAGTCCTTGCTGTTTTGAATCACGAAGTCCCCGACCGGGTGCCCATCGTCCTGGGCGCATCCAATGCGACGGGGATCAGCACACCTGCGTATCGCAGGCTGAAACAGCATCTCGGCTTCGAAGCGGAGGACAGGTACCTGTACGATTGGCCGGAGTTGGGTGCTGCCGCCGTGGACGAGGATGTCCTCGAACGTTTGCACAGCGACGTGCGCGGAGTCCTCGACCGGGAGCCGCAAACGGTCCGCGAGGGCAATGCCGCTCGCCCGAAGGGAGAAGCGTACGTCAACTCGTGGGGAGTCGGTTCGGTGGAAGGCGATCCGGGCATGTGGTTCCCGGCCATCCATCCCCTCGCTGAGACTCATTCCATCGCGGATATCGAATCCTATCCCTGGCCGGACATGAACGACCCGACCCGCGTGGCACACGTCCGCGCGGAAGTCGAGCGGTTGGCGGCGGAGAATCGCTTTGCCGTGATGGGGACTCCGTGGCTGGCGTTTCCGCTCGAGCGCGCGTTTGCGATGCAGCGCATGGATAAGTTCATGCTCAACCTGGGGCGGCATCCCGATTTTGCGCGCGCCCTGTTGTGGAAGATGGCCGAGTTGTGCAAGACCTTGATGGGAAATTTTTTGCGCGAGTGCGGCGACCGAATTGACATGGTCAAGATCGGCGATGACCTTGGGATGCAGAACAGCCTGTTGATGTCGCCGAAGATGTACCGCGAGATCCTCAAGCCGATCCATGCCGATTACCTTGCGTTCATCAAGTCGCGCACGAAGGCGAAGATTTTTTTCCACACCGACGGTGACGTGTTTCCGCTCATTCCCGACTTTATTGAAATGGGCGTGGACGTGTTGAACCCGATCCAAACCTCGGCGGGCAAGATGTCGAATTTGGCGGAGTTGAAAAAGCAGTTCGGGAAGAATATCGTATTCTGCGGCGGCGTGGACACGCACCGCGTTCTGCCGTTCGGCACGCCGGACGAGGTGCGCGCGGAGGTGAAGCGCGTGATCCAGTTGCTGGGGGAGGGCGGCGGCTACATGCTCGCCTCGGTGCACACCATCATGTCGGATGTCCCGCCTGAGAACATTCTGGCGATGGTGGATGCAGCTGTGGAGTTTGGGAAGTATTGATTGGTTAAATAAGAGGAAGAGCTTAAACACCAAGGACACTAAGTACACAAAGGAGATCCGTTGAATTTCCTTCGTGACCTTCGTGTCCTTAGCGGTTAAAGGTTTTTAGATTACTTTGCCAATTCGCTCGAACGCGGACTCAAATATCTTCCCGTAATTCGCCGTCGCCTCGGACAGAAAATCCTTGAACGAAACCACTGCGGAGTGATCGGCCTTGTCCGAGATCGCGCGGACGCACAGGAATGGCACGCCATTGACCTCGCAGGTATGCGCGATGGCGGCGGCTTCCATGTCGGTGCATAGAGCCTGGTGCGTATCGAACAGCGCGCGGGCTTTTTCGGTCTTGCTGATGAATTGGTCCCCGCTCAGGATGCGCCCCGTGTAGACCTTCGGAGCATGTCCGTTGAGCGGAACCAGCGCAGCGCTCTCTGCGATTTCTCTCGCCAACTTGACCAATCCCGCGTGCCCGTGGAAGACCTGCTGTGTGCGGAATCGCATTTGCCCGCTGCCGTCATCCATGACGATATCAAAGAGCAATTCGCCGGGATTCATCCCCCAATCCGTGACATCGAAATCGTGCTGAATGAACTCGCTGGCGATCACCAGGTCGCCGACTTCCAGCCGTGGGTCGAGGGCGCCCGAGCTGCCCATGTTGAATAACACATCCACGCCAAAGAGATCGATCATCTGCTGGGCTGCCACCGCCGCGTTGACCTTGCCCGGGTCACAACGCGTGACTGTGACCGCGTGCCCGTGCGATTGTCCATGCCAGAACACGCGCCGTCCCTGCTCGGTCCGTTCCAAATGCTGGATGACGTTTCGGATGGGGACCAGTTCCTGGTCCATAGCGCCGATGATGCCGATCTTCATGGTTGCTTGCCTAGACGTCCGCGTTCTTCCTCGATCACCGTCGGCTCCAACTTCTTAAACAGCGGACCCGGCTGATTCAGCCCTTGTCCCGGCTTCAATTCGCTGGGCTTCCAGAACAATCCCTCAATGGGTTTGTATCGCAACACCTTGTGCGTTCCAAGCGAGTCGGATACCTCCTCGGTGAACTGCTCGCCGAAGAGCGGGGACTCGTAGCCGAAGAATTCATGCAGGCGTGACGAAGTGAACGGCAGGAACGGGGCAAACATCACCTTGAGCGAGTCGATCGCGCGCAGGGCGGTGAAGATCGTCTTGGCCGCGCCGTCCTTGTCCGTCTTGACCGCGCTCCACGGCGCGTTGACGTCGAGGTAGACGTTGACGGCGGTGGCGAGTCTCATCGCCTCACCAAGGGCGGAACGCAGGCGCACGGACTCTAGCTCCGCGCCGACGGCGTTGAAGCCGTTTTCGATGGTCGCCAGCAATTCCTTGTCGGCGTCACGCAACGTGGACAGATCCACGTTCGGTACGTGCCCTTCCCAGTGCTTGTAGCAGAACGACAGTACACGGTTGGCGAGGTTGCCCCATGTGGCCACCAGTTCGTTGTTGTTGCGCGCCACGAACTCGGACCAGTCCCAGTCGCTGTCCTTGTTCTCGGGCATGTTGACCGTCAGGTAGTAGCGCAACGCGTCGGGGTCGTAGCGGGTCAGCGAGTCGAGACCCCAGACCGCCCATCCGCGCGAACCGCTGATCTTCTTCCCTTCGAGGTTCATGAACTGATTGGCGGGCACGTCGAAGGGCAGGTTGAGGCGGTAGTCGTCCTCCTCAAAGACCTGCGCAAACCCTTCGCCCACGCCCATCAACTCGGCAGGCCACAGCGACGTGTGGAAGAAGATATTGTCCTTGCCGATGAAGTAGAACTGACGCGAGGCCGGGTTGACCCACCACTCGCGCCACGCCTCGGGCTGACCGATGATGCGGGCCCACTCGATCGGGGCGGAGAGGTACCCAATCACTGCCTCGAACCAGACGTAGAGGCACTTCCCGTCCCAGCCATCGACCGGGACCGGGATGCCCCAGTCCAGGTCACGCGTGATCGGACGCGGCTTGAGTCCCTCGGCCTCGATTTTGCCCAGCGACTCGCCCAGCACGGTCT
>CAYNQA010000299.1:0-4014 GCA_964399225.1 uncultured Anaerolineaceae bacterium | reverse complement strand
ATTTGGTGAGGCGGTTAAGCAGGGTGGATTTGCCAGCGTTGGTGTATCCCACCAGCGCGACGGTCGGGATGCGTGAGCGTTTGCGCTGGGCGCGATAGCGCGAACGATGGGCCTCGACTTTTTCCAGCTCGCTCTTCAGGTGGGTGATGCGCTTGCGGATCGCGCGTCGGTCCACTTCGAGCTGGGTCTCGCCGGGGCCGCGCAGACCGACTCCCCCGGCCGACCCGGTCCGACCGCCTCCGCCGCCTGCCTGTCGGGCGAGATGCGTCCACTGTCGGGTCAGGCGCGGGAGGTAGTATTCGTATTGGGCCAGTTCCACTTGCAGCATGCCTTCACGCGTGTGGGCGTGTTGGGCGAAGATGTCGAGGATCAGGCCGGTGCGGTCCATCACGCGCACCTTTTCGCCGAAAACCTTTTCGAGTTCGCGTTGGTGGCGCGGGTTGAGCTCGTCATCGAAGACGACCACCTGTGAGAGGGTCTCTTCGACGAAGGCTTTCACCTCCTGCACCTTGCCGGAGCCGATGAAGGTTTCGGAGTTGGGACGGTCGAGTTTTTGCGAGGTCTCGCCGACAACTTCAAGGCCGGCGGTATCGCACAGCAGGGCGAGCTCCTGCAGGGAATCTTCGAGCGCCAGCAGCGAGGGCTGGCCTTTGATCTCCACGCCAACGAGGAAGGCTTTCTCACGCGGCGGGAGGGTCGGTTCGGGTTGTTTCTTGGCCATGTGTGGATTCGGGTGTGTTGAACAACTTCGAGATGCGCGGGTCGATGCCTTCGTTCCGCAGGGGCAGCAGGATGTGGAAGGTGGAGCCGGGGCATTTTGCTTCGTCATAGCCCTCGGATTCCACCCAGATGGTGCCGCCGTGCGCTTCGATGATGCCTTTTGCAATGGAAAGCCCGAGACCCGGTCCGCCGCCTTTGAATTTGATCTTGCTGGTGGAGTGCAGGTCGGCGCGGCCGAGCTTGCCGAACTTCTCGAAGATGAGAGCCTGGTCCTCCTGCGAGATGCCAATGCCGTTGTCGGCGATGGTCACTTCCACGAAGCCGGGCAGGAGGCGGCCGGTCATCGTTATTCTTCCGCCATCGGGGGTGTATTTGATGGCGTTGGTGAGCACATTCTGAAATGCCTGATAGATGCGTTCGGGGTCGGCGTAAAGGATCTGCTGGCCGCCTTCGAACTTCTCGATCTCGAGGGACTGTTTGCGTTCTTTCACATATTGACCGTGGTTCTTCTTCAACAGGCTGAGCAGGTGGTTCATCCAGAGCGGCTGGAGGTTGAGCGAGAGCATGTTGTTGTCGATCAACGATACGTCGATCATGTCGTCCACGATCTGGCGCAGACGCTGGATGCCGTTGTGCACGCCGGTCAGCAGGGTTTCGCCGTTGTTGCGCCCGTTCTCGGCGCGCGCCACGATGTCGCTGAGCATGGCGGTGTAGCCTTCGATCAGGGTCAGGGGAGTCTTGAGCTCGTGCGCCGCCACGGAGATGAAGTTCGATTTACTGCGGTCGAGGCGTTCCAGTTTTTGCTGCACGTCGGCGATCTCGCCGGCGAAAAAAGCCACGCGGGTTTCCATTTCCATGCGCGCGGTCTTGTCGAGGGCGTAGGTGAAGAACGGCTGGACCGTGGTGATCAGGTCGAGGGCGTCGCCTTTGTTGAGCGATTCGCGGGCCACGTCGCAGGTCTCTGAGAAGAGCAGGTTGATCAGGTTGGTGGCGTTCTTTTGTCCCTCGACGATATCGGTGAGCGTGGCCGATTGCGACCAATCGAAGAGCACCGGGTCGAGCCAGGCGCTATCGCCGCTCACGACGGCCTGCTCGAACAGGTCGAGGAAGCGCTCGAGCTGGGCTTCGAAATTCTCGCGCACGCCGGCGCCGCGCGCAAGGTTCTGCGATGCGCGGCGGATGAGTTTCTTGCGGATCTTGGCGAGGTTGCCGGGGACGGTCATGGGCTAAGTGTACGACACGGATGCGGTTTTGGCAAACGGCAGGCTCAACGTTTTTGTTGGGTGACCCATTCCTGCAACACGGAACCGACGATGGTCAGGCTTTGGATCGAAATCTTGTCGAGTGTGTCGTAGGAGGTGTGCCAGTACTGGTATTCGATGTCGATGATGTCGATGGCGGGAATGCCGACGTTCAGAAAAGGCACGTGGTCATCTTCGATGGTGTAGCGCGACTCTGGCACGAAGTAGACAGAAAACCCCATGTTGGCGGCAAGTTCCCAGATCTCATCGTTCAGGCGCGGGCTCGATTGTTTTTCCTGAAGCAGGCGCAGGTTCTCATCGCCGACCATATCCACAATGATCACGGCGCGCGGTTTGACGGCATATTTTTGCACGAACAGTTTGGAGCCGATCGAGTACTCCTCCCAGCCCGGGATGCCGCCCTGGTCTTCGGCGTCGAAGAACACGAGCCAGACCGGCACGGTGCTTTCGGGGAGGACGCGCCCCAATTCCAACAGGACCGCCACGCCGGAGGCGCCATCGTTTGCGCCAAGGACCGGCTCCATTTGTTTCATCAGGTCCGGGTCCTGTTCTGCGAAGAGACGGGAGTCGTAATGGGCGCCGATGATGATCTGGGGCGGGATGTCGGAGCGGCGCGCGATCACGTTCTGGATCATCTGTCCTTTGTAGCGTTCTGCATGGATCTCCACCAGCCACTTTTCTTCTTCGAGGGTGTCGCGGATGTATTCGATGGTTTTTTCGTGCGCCTCGCTGCCCGGCGTGCGCGGACCGAAGGCCACCTGCGCGGCCACGTCTTGATAGGCGCGGTTGCCGTCGAAGAACTCGGGTTTGGGGCGGTGGATCCGGTAGTCGCGCCAGATGGTAAATCCGCCGAACAGCATGAGCGCGAGGCTCAGGCAGAGCAGAAGGATCTTAGAGAGTGTCGATTTTAACAAGGAAGGTCTCCAGGTCGGTCAGGGCGCGCTCGGCATGGGCGCGGGCGCGGTCGCGTTTGTGCAGTTTCTCGGCATGGAAGAGCGGCGGCAGGATGCCAAAGTTGGCTTTCATCGGTTGGAAGTCGCGCATGTCGGCGTGGGTGACGTAATGGCAAAGGGCACCCAGCATCGTGGTGGGCGGAAGCGCGATCGGGGCGCGGCCAGAGGCCAGACGGGCGGCATTTTGGCCGGCGAGCAGTCCCGTCGCGATGTTGCCCATGTAACCCTCCACGCCGGTGATCTGCCCGGCGAAGAAGAGGTCGTCGCGTGTGTTGTGCTGCAGGGTGGGGCGCAAAATTTTCGGCGAGGCGATGAAGGTGTTGCGGTGCATCTGCCCGTAGCGCACGAACTCCGCGTTTTCGAGGCCGGGGATCATGCGGAAGACGCGCTTCTGTTCCGGGAATTTGAGGTTGGTCTGGAAACCGACCAGGTTGTAGAGGTCGCCCGCGAGATTGTCCTGCCGCAGCTGGACGACCGCATAGGGGCGCTTTCCATTGCGGTCGCGCAGGCCGACCGGCCGCATCGGCCCGAACGCCAGCGACTCACTGCCCCGCCCGGCGATGATCTCGACCGGCAGACAGCCCTCGAAGAAGGTGCCCGCCTTCACGCCGCCGCGGATGGCATCCTCGAAGGCGCGCAACTCGATCCGTTCCGCCGCTGCCAGCGCGGACACGAAGGCCTCGTATTGCAGCTTGTCGAATGGACAGTTGATGTAGTCGCCCTCATCCTGTTCGCCGGTATCGTAGCGCGAGGCGCGGAAGGCCACGTCCATGTTGATGGTGCGCGCGTCCACGATGGGCGCGATGGCGTCGAAGAAAAACAGGTGACCTTCGCCGTTCAGCGCCGCAATGGATTGTGAGAGCCGTTCCGAGGTCAGCGGCCCCGAAGCGACGATGACCGCTCCCTGCGGAATCTCGGTCACTTCTTCGCGGATGATTCGGATGCGCGGATGCGACTCGATCCGTTCGGTCACGCGCCGCGCAAAGCCGACCCGGTCCACGGCGAGGGCTTGACCGGCCGGCAGGGCGGAGGCTTCGGCGCACTCCAACAACATCGAGCCGAGGCGGCGCAGTTCGTTC
>CAYNQA010000298.1:0-4055 GCA_964399225.1 uncultured Anaerolineaceae bacterium | reverse complement strand
AATGCGTTCGTAACTTGTGAGCCATTCATGCGCCCAGTTCATCAGTTCCTGCAATTGGCGCTCGGTCGCTTCAGTGGTCTGGTGTAATTGATCGTGCACTGTCTGGATAGGTTCATCCATGGCTTCCACGCGGGTAACGGCTGCTTGCATTGCAGCGCGGAGTTCGCGGATGGTTTCATCTTGGGTGAGCGTCAGAGATGTCCAGCGTTTCTGGTCGTCGGCCTTGAATGAGGTCCATTCCTGGCGTGCGCGTTCCTCGGCGAGGCGCTGCATCTCCGAGATCTCATTGATGCGGCGCTCGAGTTTCTGGGTCACTTCTGCGTAGACCTCTTGCGCGCGCTTGGCAGCTTTGGTCACGTCTTCGGCGGCGATCAATTGACTGTCGAGCGAAGATGCCTGTTTCTTGAATTCATCCACGCGCGCGTTCCAGTCTTTCATGGAGCGGTCACGTTCGATCTGGGCGCGGGTCTGCTGTTCGATGAAGGTAGCCTGCGATTGTTTGCGGTCTGTTTCGCTGACCAGCAATTCATTCATGCGGTTTTCCACATTGCGCAGGGCGTCTATGTTGAGCTGCATTTTCTCGCGAGTTTCATCGAGACGTTTTCGCAAGGCCGCAACATCGCCGGTGATATCCGCCACGCGTTTGACGTCCTGCCGGCGCACTTCGTCGCTGGCTTTTTGCGTCCGCTGAAGCGTATCATGGATCTCAACCATGCTCTCAACACGCGCCTTCAGGTCGGTGATCGTTTGCGTGATGCGGATCTCTTCTACAGCTTTATCCTTGAGTTGTTTGCGGATGTCGCTGGTGTCGGTCAATTTGCGGACATCCTCGATGCCCTTGTGCAGTTTTTCGATCTGATCTTGATAGCGATCAGCGATATCCTTTTCGCGCTTTTGGGCTTTTTTGTCCACATCGGCGATGGCGGCGACAGCGTCGTTGCGCTGGCGGGAGAACATATCATCGAACTGGTTTAGGCGCGAGGCGGTGGCGGAAATTTCTGACACCTCCTTTGAAAGGGTCTTCATCTGCTTCAGAAGCGCATCGATGCTGGTTTCCATAGAATCCAGGCGTTTTTCGAGCGCGGACGAGGATTCTTTGTCCTTGCGGTACTGCTTTTCCAGTAGGTCGATGCGTTTGATGATATGTTCGAATTCCATGAATATCTCCAGGCGTTTTGCGGGGTGGGCAAATTATACCGTCTTTGAGAGGCCCGCCCAATGGTAGACCGGGTGCATTAAACGAACATTGGAAGGCAAAACGCCTTCCAATGTTGCATTAACTACCTGTCTTACTTCCACTTGCTTTGGACAGCCACCGTGTAGACTTTTATGTTCAGCACGATAAACCGCCAGAGTTGATAGAGCTTGAAGTTCATCCAGAATTTTTCGGATTTCGAGAATTCCTGTTGCATGGCAGCCTCCTATTCGGGGATCAGGGTCCAGCCGGGGCGGGCTTTGAACTTCCACATGAAGGTGTGGTGGAGCATGAACTTCATCCATGCACCGCTCAGGCCCATTTCCAAGTGCGAAACGAACAGGTCGCGACCGTACTCGTTGGTGTATTTCTTGCGATCAGGCACCACCGGACGCATCACGATGGTCACGGCATTGCCGTCCCAGAGCGAGTCGCCCATCGAGGCGATGCAGGCGGCGACCATTTCGGTCATGCGTTCGCTGTGGGTCATCTCGCCCTTCTGGATCAAGTCCACGATATTCATGGCCACCACGCGGCCGATCGTGCCGCTGATCATGCCGGTGCGCGGAGGCGCCGGGGCAATGGCGACGTTGTTCTTGTTGGTGAACGGTTTCGAGATCGGCCCGGGAGGCGCGAAGGCAATTCCCGCCGCGAACATGTTCGGGTAGGTGGGGTTGTTGTAGTGGGCAGGCCAGGCCTCGGGCGTTTGCGCCAGCTCGGGGTAGGGCAGACCGTACTTGCCGTCCACGAGCAGGAAGCCCGCGGGGTTGTTCAGTTTGGCGGTGATGTCCTCGCCCGCTTTGTTGATGTACTTGAACGGCTGGCCTTTGAATTGCGGGATCAGCATGGCGAAGTCGAACTCGGTAACACCTTCCTCACCCTCATAGTTCTGCCAGTGGATCTTGCCTTCCTCCACTTTGGTCACGCCGGTCTGGATCTGGTAGCGGATGCCGTGATCGTTGAAGACCGACTTGATAAATTCTTCGCTGCGCAGCACGTGACCGTTGCGCTTGATCTGCACGCCGTTCACGCCGAGGTCGCCCAGCGCGGGTTCGTTCGAGAGCCAGAGGATATCGGCCTTGTCGCGCAGGCCCTGCTTCACCAGGTCTTTGTGAACGTTGACGATGTATTCAAAAGCTGCACCCTGGCACGTGGCGCCGGGGTGACCGGTGCCGATAACGATCTTGACCTTCTCGCCTTTCTTCATGCGCTCGCAAGCCGCAAGATAAGTATCGCGGGTTTTGACGGCATGGGGCAGGGAACAGATCGAGTGGGTAAACCCATTCTCAGGTCCGAGGCCGGGCGTGCCGGCAAAGTTGAGCAAGGGGCCGGGAGCCACAACGAGGTAGTCGTAGTCGAGGCGCACTTCCTTGCCGGAGCCGACTTCATCACCCAAGACATATTGGTCCCCGGCATCGGGGTGGATTTCTTTCACAGCCGCATGAACGAATTTAACGTTCTTGCGCGCATAGACAGGCTTGAGTTTGAAAACCGTCTTCTCGGGTTTCATATGGTTCACGCCAACCCAGACCCATGATGGCAGGTAGCTGAACACATCGCGATTACTGATGACCGTTACTTCGTGCTTCTTGCCGATCTTGCTGCCCAAGTACAGGGCGGCGGTGTGACCGGCGAACCCCGCCCCAATCACAACAACTTTTGCCATGCAAATCTCCTTTTAGTGGTTGCCCTCCGCGCCCTCGCGCAGGTGGATGAAGGATTTCGCGAATCGTTTTGTGAAATCGGGCATTGGCCTCCTTTGACGGCGTTTGTTTCGCTTATGGTTCCGGGTTGGGATACGCCGTTTCTTGTCCGGGATCTTCCACGCCGTCAATATAGCGAAGCCCATAAAGCTCGCCGTTCACAGTGACGGTGTAGGAGCCGTGACCCGATAGGTGCTGGTCGGTGCCTTCCACGCTCTCCCACGTGAAGGTGAGTTGGTTCCCATCGAGGACGCCAATGCCTTCTTGAATGTCCCCGGAAACCAGCCATTGCATTTTGAATTCATTGGGTGCATCTCCGGCAAAGATGCTCAACGTGCCGCCGTATTCCTCGCCGGAACCGTCGATGGCGTTGAGGGCATACGAGCCGAGGATGTCAGGCACATTATCTGCGGGAGCATCGGCGCCGATCGGAGCCGGGTCGCCGCGGCAGGCGGTAAGCAAAACAGCCAACACTAAAAGTGCAATTCCAATTCGCTTCATGGTTTCTCCGTTGTATATTGATTATTCGTCCGTCAAAGTCAGCAGGAAGGCGATCAGGTCCTGAATCTGCTCTTCCGATAGAATGTCTCCAAAGGTTTGGAGCATCTGTCCTGCAGGGTAGCCCGAGACAACAAACGCATTCGGCTCGAGGATGGATTGACGCAAGTATGCCTCTGCGCTCATGCCCGGGATGCGTGTGGCCGCGCGGTCTGCGATGCCATAGAACGAAGGACCGATGATGCGCTCATCCTTTACCAACGAATGACAGATGCGGCATCCAGCGTTCACACCCGCTACGTTCTCGTAATAGAGTTGCTCGCCCGCTTTTGCGTCGGGGATGTGTACATCACGGAAGTTGATCGTCAACGACTGTTGTGGAGCGAGGCGGATGGTGTTGTCGAAGAGTACCTGCGCAAAACTTGCGTCGGCTCGGTCGTACATTTTGATGGTGACGTGATGTTCACCGGCGGGCAGGTGCAGTTGTTCGAAAATGCGCGCACCCTGATTGGTGTGATTGTCACTCGCGGTATAGGTCTCGTCCACGAGCATGTCGCCGTTCACTTCGAGGGTGAGACGGATCGGTTGGGTCAGATCCGGTTCGACCGTGGGCGGAAGCGGAACGTCATGAATGGCATATCCGCTGTGGTGTGTCATCT
>CAYNQA010000297.1:0-4097 GCA_964399225.1 uncultured Anaerolineaceae bacterium | reverse complement strand
CGCGCCCACTTCGAATCGATGCTACCGGAAGATCGCAAATCCTTTTTGATCGTTGGGTATCCGGGAGCAATTGGCGACCCTCAGGATAACCCGCCCGGCTCAAAAAACCACAACGAAACTGCACTGAGCCTGTGATATAACCTGGAGCACCTCTCAGAAGGGAGCGCAACCGCGTTCCCTTCTGTGTGTTTCTGGACGATAAGGAGTACATCATGGAATGCTGGCACTGCAATCGCCCCGCACAAGGGGTATGTAATTTCTGCGGGCGCGCCGTTTGCCGCGAACACGCCCAGTCCATGCCCTTCATCCTCGAGATCTTCGCGGACAGCAAAGGGCAGAAAAAAGCCATCGTGGTGGACGACACCCTCTACTGCGGTGTCTGCAAGCCCAAAGAAGCCCCCGTCCCGTTGAAGAACCTGGAATAAGTGACATCTTGCATCAGTGAATTGGGAATCCCGAAGTTCTACTTCGGGCGGGCACTCCGAAAGTAGAACTTTCGGATTCCTTTCCCAATTCGGGACTTTGCAAGAATTCTCATTCATCCTTTATCTTTCATCCTTGAGTTTCCCATGACCTCCTCCCTGCCCGCCTGGTGGCCCTCCCCAACCCAAAACGACCCCAACTCGCCCAACCTCTGGGACGAGTTGAAATCCACGCTTGACCCGCAAAAATATATACCGGTCCGCGCAGCGGGTATTGTCAGCAAAGAGATGAAAGACGGTTCGGGTCATCACTTCATCCTCAAGAACGGCAAGACCCACACCTACGTCCGCCTCGCGCCGCAGGAGTTTTGGGTTTGGGAACAGATCGACGGCAGCAAAACCGTCCAGAATCTCGTCATGGCCTACTTCATGCAATACAAGGCCTTTGGCTTCGGCGCCATCCTCTCCCTGATCGGCCGTCTGCGCGACAATCACATGCTCGACGAAAAACCGCAACGCCTCTATGCCGACCTCTCAGCGGGCGTGCAGTCGCAATCTTTTTTCTACAAACTCACCCTCGGCGCGCGCGCGGCATTCACACGCGAATTCAGCATCCGCAACCTGGATAAACACCTCGAGCGCATCCACCGCAACGGGGGCTGGATCCTGTTCACCTGGCCGTTGCAGATCCTCTATCTGTTGCTCTCCACCGTTGGCCTCTACCTCTATTATCTCCTCACCAGCGATCCCTCCTACCAGATCCTCTCGCTCGAATCGCCGGTGCAACTGGGGGTCATCGCCTACCTGCCCCTGCTCATTCACGAGTTCGGCCATGCCATCACCGCCAAACACGTCGGCTGTGAAGTATACAAAGGCGGTGCCATGCTCTATTTCGGCATGCCCGCCGTCTTCGTAGACACCACCGACGTGTGGATGTTCGGCAAGCGCGCCCGCCTTGCTGTCACATGGGCGGGACCCTACACCGGCTACATCATCGGCGGCGGCCTTGCCAGCATCGTCTACTTTGCGCCCGGTCTCCCGACACAAACCGCGCAGGCCATGCTGCAAGTGGCATCCTCCTCCATCTTGATCACCACCCTCAACATCCTGCCCCTGCTCAAACTCGACGGCTACTACATCCTCTCCGACGCGCTCGAGATCCCCCTCCTGCGCGAACGCTCGATGGAATTCCTGACCCGCAAGGCGCGCGGCAAATTCCTCAAAAAAGAAACATGGACGCGCGAAGAAAAGATCTTCCTCGTCTTCGGTGCGCTGGCCTTCCTCTCCACCTTCTATTTCACCTGGGGCGGCCTGCACTTCTGGGACCGTCAAGCCGCAACCAGCATCACCGACCTGCTCAACCTCGAAGGCGAATGGACCACCGTTCTGTGGAACATCTTCATCGGCGCGCTGGGCGTCTCCTCCATTTTGCTTTCGATCTATTGGATCGCCGGACAATTCAAGGCCGCCACTGTCTGGCTGCGCACACGCGGACTGCTCTCCCGCCCCGGACGCGCGGCCCTGCTGATCGTCCTCGCCGCCCTGATCATCACCCTGCTCCCGCAAACGCTTCTCCCCACCCTCGCAGCGGGTCTCACGCCCCTGACCGGACTCCTCGCTTTCGGCGTTTCGGCCTGGCTCTTCCTCGCCAACTTCCTCGCCATGCGCGGATCGGTCCACCGCGCGATGTGGTTCACCGCCAGCCTCGGCGCGCTCCTCTCCGCCGCCGGCTTCGCAGACTCGCTCAACCCGGCATGGCTCCCGCTTGCGCTTACCCTGCGCGGGATCGGCGCCGGACTGTCCCTGCTTTCCATCCTGCTGGCCGGCCGCCTGCTCAGCGGACTGCGCGGCGCGTGGCGCTTTGTCACCTTTGCGCTCTGGCTGGCGGCGATCATCGCCTCTGTTGTTTCCATTGCTGCACCAATGCCTGCCTTCCACTGGCATGTCTTTGCCGGTCTGCTCTGCCTCGGCACTGCGCTCCACTGGGGCATGAGACCCTCCGCCAAATCCGCCGCCCTCGTGGAAACACCGTCCACGGCCAGCGCACGCGCGCGCCTGCAAACGGCCTATGGCAACTTCCGCTCCAGCATCCTCAACGAACTGACTCTCGACTTCGGTCCCCTCACCCGCGAACGCGTGGAGCGCGGACAATACCGTCCGCGCGGACGCGAGACGGTCGGCGGCGTGCAATTCGACAAGACCCAAAGCGGCTTCACCCCCGATGATTATGGCAGTGCCTTTGCGCTCGGGCTCGAAGAACTGCTGATCGGCACAGAACGTGTGGGCGGCACCAAATATGCCTGGCGCGCGCTCGCCCACGGCTACGACAACCTGAATTGGGAATTGCAGGAAGTGGCCGAAGAAGCCCTGCTCAAATACGTGCCGCACGCACAAGGACTCAGCAATGCCCTCTCCGTCCGCCGCGACGACTCTCTGCTCCTGCTCCAATCCATCCCGCTCTTCGCCGGCCTGACCGACGCGGAATTGGGCACGCTCAGCCGCAGCCTTGTCTCGGCGCATTTCGAGCGCGGCGAAACGATCGTCGCGCCGGATGGCAACGAAGGCAGCCTCTTCATCGTCCGCGCTGGACGCGCCGAGTTGGTGAACAGCGACGGCCAGGTCACGGCCCTGCTCTCACGCGGGGATCATTTCGATCCGTCCTCGCTCACATCCAAACAACGCGGCATCTTGGCCCGTGCGGTCACGCCGCTCGAAGCGCTCTTCCTCGACACATCTCACACAGACGAACTCACTTCACAGCAACAACGGCTGGACGATAAGGCGCGCGGAAAGATCAAACGCCTGGGACTCTTGCGCCGCATTCCGCTCTTTGAGCAATTCGAAGCCGACGCGTTGGAGAGCATGGCCGCGCAGTTGAAGAGTCGCCGCTTCATGCCGGGCGAAACCGTCTTCCAACAGGGCGAGACGGGACGCGCATTCTACATCATCGAGTCGGGCAGGGTGAGCGTGCAGGCCAATGGGCAGGAAGTGGCGCGCCTCTCGACCGGTGAATATTTCGGCGAGATCGCCGTCTTCCACGACACGCCGCGCATGGCCACCGTGATGGCGCTCGAAGATACGTCCCTGCTCGAGATGACCGAGGACGAGTTCGATCAGCTTGTGGCCGGCTCGGCGGGACTCAAGCAGGCCGTGCAGCGCGTCAGTTCGCGGCGCCTGCTGGTGAACGAACGCAACAAGGTCCAAGGCAACGGACGCCAAACCGCCCCGTACGCGTAAGGCAAAAAGTATTACGCAAGGTTTACTCCGCGATCTCTGCGCGCTCTATGGTGAAATCATGGAAGGCCCACAAGCTTCCCCCCGCTCCCCATTTAATTTCGTCTTCCTGCTTCCCCTTTCCTCCTTTATAATCTCTTCGCCATGCCGCGAAGAAAAGCACCTGAAGATCTATCGGTCGAAGAACTGCGCCGCCTGTTGATCGAAAAACGGCGCGGTGCAAGACGGGAGCGTCTCGACCACTACCGTCGTACCGGCCGCGTGGTGGACGTGATGTCCGAAGCGGCGCCCGATTCCCCGTCCGGACCCGAAGCGGGTGAGGCCGTGGCGGCGGAGGTAATTGAACAGTCTCCTCAGCGCCGTTTCTATGATCGTGTTTTGTTGGGTATTGAGGTGCTGGCAGTCGTTGCTTTTATGGGCATGTTACTTGTTGGATTAGGA
>CAYNQA010000296.1:0-4111 GCA_964399225.1 uncultured Anaerolineaceae bacterium | reverse complement strand
GAGAGACCGTCAGGGGCTTTGTGATTCATGATTTCCTTATAAACCATCAGAGATCTTAGGTTTATAATTGGGACATGACTAAGCGCGTAAAATCTCTCATGGTGAAGTTGAAAAACGGGCTGACCGAGTTGTATGGGTCACGCCTTAAAGCCGTGATTCTGTTCGGCTCGTACGCGCGCGGAGATTACACTAAAAACTCCGATCTGGACGTGCTCATCGTGCTCGATACCTATCGAACCCGCTGGGAGGAGTTGGTACGTTCGGCGGAGTTGGCGAGCGATTTGTCGTTGGAATACGGCGTGACCATCAGCCGCACGATCATGAATGAAGCACAATGGAAAAAAGGCGACCTGCCCATGTTGAGGAATGTCCGCACGGAGGGCATCCCGGCATGAAAGACACCACACGCCAATTGTTTGATCGTGCTGCGGATGCAATCGAAGCCGCGGATATTCTATTGACCAATGATAAAACGGACTTTGCCGCAGGCCGCGCCTATTACGCTATGTTCTACACGGCGGAAGCGTTACTAAATGAAAAGGAATTCAAATTTGGCAAGCATGGAAATGTTATTGCGGCATATGGACAACATTTTGCGAAAACAAAAGAACTAGACCCGAAATTCCATCGCTGGTTGATCACGTCTTTCGATCAGAGGCAGATCGGGGATTATGCCTTCGACCCCGATGTGGAAAAGGATGTCGTAGTTCAGATGATTTCGCAGGCGCAAGAATTTTTATCCGCCGCCAAAAAGTATCTAAGAGAAAAATAATCGCTTCGCCATTGAATCCCCGTTCACTAAAAAGAGACTGTCAACACCACGTTGACAGTCTCTTCGTTTGTGCGGTTATGGTCCCCAGCGCAGGTCCTGGCCGAAGGGGGCGAGGATGGCGCCGGGGCGGTTGGCGAGGTCGAACAGTTCAAGTTGGCCCCCGGCGTAGGTCTGATCATTTTGGGCGAGGGCCACGACCACGAAGCTGGCATCGGGCGCCCAGAGGGCCTCGGTCATCATGCGGAAGGTGGGCTGCAACACGACCGTGCGGCCACTCACGCCATCGAGGCCAGAGCGCACGATCTGCAACGGCGTGCGGCTGACGAACTCGTCGCTTTGCGGCAGGTTGGCGAAGAAGAAATACAACTGACCATCGGGGGCGAGGATCGGCTCATCGGCGAAGTTGAAGGTGCCGTTGCCCGCGTCACCGGCCAGCAAGGTGGTGACCGCTCCGGTCGCGGCGTCGATGCGCCACAGTCCCGGCATGAACATGCCCAGGGTGGGGTTGCCGCTGTAGAGGGCGGCGCTGTCGGCGGTCCAGTTCTCTTCACCGCAACAAATGAACGCACCCTCGCCGCCGCTCAAGCGCACAAGAGACTTGGTGGCCGGGTAATAGATGGCGGCCGAGGCGCCCTCGTAATAGCCGAGCGTGAGGAGAATCTTGGTGCCGTCGGGCGAGAACGAGTCGGGCCAGTAGAGTTCCTTGGGGATGAGGAAGCCGTTGCCCATGTCGGTGATCAGGTTTTCGAGCACGAGGTTGTTCGCGCCGGTTGTCACCGAATACAGGTTCAAGCCGCGGTAGCCGTAGGCGATGGTCTGGCCGTCGGGCGACCAGGCCACGTTTTGGACCGCGTTGAGGAAGGGATTGTTCACGTCGCGCACGCCGCCATCGAGCAGCATCTGACGGCCTGAGCCGTCGCGGTTGACCAGCAGGAGTTGGTTGTTCGAGACGTAGATGACGCGGCCGTCGTTCTGGTTCACGTCATACGAATCCACGTCGGCCGGTTCGAACGTGACCTGGGTGCGGGTCTGCCCATCCGGCGCGAGACGAAAGACCTGCAGGTGGCCGATCGAGTCGGGGGCGCGGAAATACAATCCACGCGGGAGCAGGCTGGCAGGAGTCGGAGCCGCGGCGGTGGCGCTGGGCAAGGCCCCGGGCGCGGAGGCGGTCAGGGCGGCCACGGTCTGCGCCACGATGGAATTCACATCCTGCGTGGGGTTTTGCGCGGGCGTTTGCACGGCGCAGGCCAGAAGGGCGAGAGTCAACAAGAGGCTTGCGGATAAAAGTCGAATGCGGTTCATGAGAGTGCTCCTAAAAATTTACCGTTCGATACCGTCATTGCGAGGAGGATGCTCTTTCCGACGAAGCAATCTCCTCCGAGGAGGAGATTGCTTCGGGCGAGTACGCCCTCGCAATGACGGAGGAACAGTTATAAAAATCGCGCCGTTGCGGGCGCGATTATCAGACGCTAGATCTGCTCGAAGCGTTCCACCGGCACGACGAAGACGGTGCCGCGTTTCTCGCCCGATTTGCTCTCGCCGAGTCCGCTTCGCAACACGCGGATGGCGGCATCCACGTCGCCGTCTTCCACTCCGATCAACAGGGTGGCCACGCCGCTGCGCAGGAACCCGCCCGTGGAGGCGACGCGCGTCACGCGGAAGTTTTCGGCGGTGAGCGCCTGCGTGAGTTTATCGGCGTCGTGGTCTTTGATGATGACGATGATCATTTTCATGGCTAAATCTCCTCGTAGCGTTCCACCGGCAGGGCAAACACGGTCGCGCCGCCGACTGTCACCGGCACCGGCGCGGGCAATGGCAACGGTGTGCCTTCCATGGGCAGGGTCAGATATTCCACGCGCTGGCGGCAGGTGCGCTCGAGCGCTTCGAGCGTCTGCTCTTCCTTGTTCTCCGGCAGGCCGATCAATAATGTGGCATTGCGCCGTCCAAGGAATCCGCCCGCGCTGGAAAGGTACGTGAGCGGCACCTGGATCTCGCCGAGCGCGCGCGTGGCCGCATCGAGATCCTGGTCTTGCACAACGACGAGCAGTAAATGTCGAATGGATTGATCCATCGTTCCTCGCTTTCCTCGCGAATTTAGAACGTCGAATATAGTATAGCGTATAAAATACTCGTAATTGCGCAGGTCGTCAATAAAACAAGAGGGCCGCGTTTGTTCCAGATGGCGGGTGTGATGGGGTGCCGCGTCCGCTCGGAAAGATTGGCCACGATGATGTTGGCGGTCGAGCCGATGATCGTGCCCGTGCCGCCGAAGCCCGCGCCAAAGGCCAACGCCCACCACAGCGGCTGAACGTCCATGCCCGAGGCGCCGAGTCCGTGCACCACGGGGATGAGCGCGATCGTGATCGGGACGTTATCCACGACGGCGGAGAGCAGCGCCACGACCCAGATCATCCCGATCCCAAAGAGGATCGGCGGCGCGGACGCGAGCGGTTCGAGCAACCCCACGAGGGATTCCAGAACCCCGGCCGCTTCCAACCCCCCGACCATTACGAACAACGCGCCGAAGAAGACCAGCACGCTCCATTCCACGTGCTTGAGCGTCTGGTTGATATCGGGTTGCACCCACACCAGCGCCACGGCCGCGGCGGTCAGCGCCACCAGCGAGGGATCCACGTGGAGGAAGTGGTGGACGAAAAAGAACAGGATGGCCGCGCCCAGCACGATCAAAAGTTGACGCGCCGTGACGGGATGGTTGAGCGTCTCGGCGGGGTTGAGTTCCATCACCGCTTTGGCCTTGCGCGGCTGGACGGAAAGTTCCGTGCGGAAAAGATACAGCAACAGGTACATCACGCCGATCCACACCACCAGCACGATGGGCAGCGAGTGGACGAGGAAATCGTTGAACGACAGCGGCGCGGCGGACGCGATCAACACGTTGGGCGGGTCGCCGACCAATGTTGCTACGCCGCCGATGTTCGAGATGAGCGCCTCCGTGATGAGGAAGGGCAGCGAGGAGATGCCGAGAATTTCGCAGATGAGCAGGGTGACGGGCGCGATCAAGACCACGGTGGTGACGTTGTCCAAAAACATCGAAAGGACGGTGGTGATGGCGGCCAGCAAAATGAAGAGCCGTTTGGGGTTGCCTTTGGAAGAGCGCGCCGCAAGGACCGCCAGATATTGAAAGAAGCCCGTCGGTTCGAGCATGGCCACGATGATCATCATGCCGAGCAGGAGACCGAGCGTGTTGAAGTCTATTGCCTCGATGGCCTTTTCTTCCGAGTAAAAACCCATGACCCTGCCGACCACGATGGTGAGCATGGAGCCCGCCAGCGCGGTGATGGTGCGGTTCAGTTTTTCGGTGAAGATGAGATACAGGCT
>CAYNQA010000295.1:0-4123 GCA_964399225.1 uncultured Anaerolineaceae bacterium | reverse complement strand
CGACCGGCGTCGGCAAGACCGAGTTGACCAAGACCCTCGCCAAGTTCATGTTCGGAAGCGAGGAAGCCGCCATCCAGTTGGACATGTCCGAGTTCATGGAGCGGCACACCGCCAGCCGTCTGGTCGGTGCGCCTCCCGGATACGTCGGGTATGAAGACGCGGGCCAACTCACCGAAGCGCTGCGCCGCCGTCCGTACTCCATCGTTGTGTTCGATGAGGTCGAGAAGGCGCATCCAGAAGTCCACAACATGCTCCTGCAGATCATGGAAGAAGGTCACCTCAGCGACGCAAAAGGCCGCAAGGTGAATTTCCAGAACGCCATCATCGTGATGACCTCGAACATCGGCGCGGACATGATCAAGAAGCAGACCGGCCTGGGCTTCCAGACCAAGCGCGACGAGGCGACCGAGGAGAAGCTCTCTTACGACGAGATGCGCAAGCGCCTGAACGAATCGCTCAAGCGCGCCTTCCGCCCCGAATTCATCAACCGTCTCGACGGGACGATCATCTTCCGTTCGCTGAACAAGGAAGATATCCAGCAGATCGTCACGCTTGAGTTGAGCAAGGTTGCCGAACGCCTCAAGGACAACAACCTGGCCCTGACCGCCACCCCCGAGGCGCTCTCCGCCCTCGCGGACATGGGCTTCGACGCCGAGTTTGGCGCGCGCCCCTTGCGCCGCGTCATCCAGCAACGGGTGGAGGATCCGCTTTCCGATAAACTGCTCTCGGGCGAATTCCACAACGGCGACTCGATCCACGTGGAGTTGAACGAGGACGGCGAGACGGTGCTGACGAAGGCCAATGTCACGGAAGCGGCGCCTGAGCCGAGCGTGTAAAACCAAGAAACAAAAAAAGAGCGCAGAGAAACCTCTGCGCTCTTTTTTTTTCGGTGGGACAAAAAATCCCGAAGGGATGGCATAGATCTATTACACCCCTTCGGGGTTGGGATTGGCACGATAACATCTATAATCATTTCATCCCTTCGGGATTGATTGAGGTCGGCGCCATTTTATAACCTGTTCTTAAGAATATTTCGGCATATCGTGTTGTCTATGGCGTAGACAGGCCTGTCATCATCTTTAGAAAGAAGGAGTCTTTATCATGAACCCCAATTATCAAATCGCGACCCTGGCTGGCGGGTGTTTCTGGTGTCTGGAGGCCGTTTTCGATGAATTGAACGGTGTTGCATCGGTTGAGTCAGGCTACTCGGGGGGACGGGTTGCCAACCCGTCCTACAAAGATATTTGCAGCGGCATGACCGGTCACGCGGAGGTGGTGCAGGTCACGTTCGACCCGTCCATCGTTTCGTACCGCGACCTGCTGCGGGTCTTCTTCACGGTCCACGACCCGACTACGCTCAACCGTCAGGGCGCGGACGTGGGGACGCAGTATCGCTCGGCCATCTTCTATCACGATGAGGAGCAGAAGCGCGTCGCGGAGGATGTCATCCGCGAGATCACGGCCGAGAAATTGTGGAGCAACCCGATCGTCACGGAGGTGGCGAAGTTCGAGAAGTTCTACGTAGCCGAGGATTACCATCAGGAGTATTTCGCCAACAACCCATACCAGCCGTACTGCATGGCGGTCGTTGCACCGAAGGTGTTGAAGTTCCGCAAGATGTATACGGAGCGATTGAAGAAGCAGGTTGTGTAAAACGGACTCCAACGTCTCCAGACGTTGGCTGCAAAATCTGGACGCGAAGCGTTGCAGTCCGGAAAAAACGAGCGCGGAGTTTTCTCCGCGCTCGTTTGATTTACAGCCACAAGTTGTTGAGCGTGGCGCCGGGGTTGGGGACCTCGCGCGACCACATCTTGTCCCTGCGGACAACGACCGCAACGCCGCCACCCGCTTCGAGGTCCGGCCAGAGCGAGCCGTGCAGGAAGACGTTGATGCCGAAGCGGGCGGACGATTCCTCGATCCGCGTGGCGAGGGAGTATTTCAGCCAGGCGTCGGAATTGGTGATCTTCTTGACGTCCTTCGGGTCCACGTTCGCGGCATTGGGCCAGCCGTCGTAGCCCTGCCAGGTGGCGGTCCACGCTTTCAAGCCGCCGTGACCGAACGAGGGGACGGCGAGCAATTTGACTTTAGCTTCCTTCATGCGCGCATAGACGGCCGGGTACCACGAGTCCGCGCAGATGAGCACGCCGAGGCGGCCTGCAGGTGTGTCGTAGAACGGCAATGCGCCAGCCGGTGCGGGTGCGGTGTAGGGAAGTTCGCCCGAGGTGGGGTAGGCCTTGCAGGTGAGTTCGGGGAAGATGCGGCCGCGGGGGTCGAAGACAGCGGAGGTGTTGTAGAGCAGGCCGTTGACGTCGAAGGCGATCTTGCCGAGGATGATCTGCGGTGACGGCAGGACGATGGAACCGGCCACCGTTGTGACGCGATACTTTTTGGAGAGACCTGAGAACAGGGTTTGGTAGGCGGCGGCCATGCTGGCGGCCTTGGTGCGGAACACAGCCGCGAAGGGTTTGCTTTGCTCGGTGGCGCTGGCGAGAAAGGCGTTGAATTGTTTCGGATATTTTGCGGCAATGACCTGCACCACGCCTTCGAGGCTGTCGGCGGGTGTTTCATCCAGCACGCTCAACCAGGTGCCAATGTATTCCGGCCAGACTACGATGGTGCGCTCATTGAGCCAGCCCAGCGACTTGGCTTTAGCGAGGTAGCCGTCGAGTTTGGCGGTGATGGCACTGAGGGAGGCGTAGTCGCTGGTCAGGACGTATGGCTCGATGCCCAGCAAATTGCCGCGCTCGCTCGGACGGCCGTAGGTGTTGGTTTCCACAATGTTCAAATTGTCGCTCATGGTCTGCTCCTGGCGAATGGGAATTGGGTTATTATAATCGTCGGACTGGAACAAACCATGAAACAAGCCGCTTCCACATTCAAAGACGAACTGCTCTTCGGCCTGAAGGCGGTGCGTGAGGCGATCCTGGCCGAAGCGCTCAAACTTCCCGCCGAGGCGCACAATAAAATCTTCCTCGGCACGTGGACCGTGCGGGACCTGCTCGCCCATCTCGCGGGCTGGGACGCCGCCAACCTGCAAGCCGCGAACGCAATTCTGGACGGCCAGCTTCCCGAATTCTACGAACACCACGACAAGGATTGGAAGATCTACAACGCCATGCTGGTCGCGCTTTACAAACGTCCCACCCTGGCGGAACAAGTTCAACAGGCGCGCGAGACGCAAAAACAATTACTCAATTTCCTCCAAACCCTTCCCGCCGAAGATATCAACCTCGACTCGGGCGTGCGCTTCAAAGGCGTCAAGGTCACGATCGCGCGGTTGTTACAGTCTGAGTTGGATGATGAGAAGACCCACTTCGAGCAGGTGTTTGAGTTTCGGAAAAATCTTTAGCCGCGAATTACGCGAATTTCACGAATGAAAATTCGTGCGAATTCGTGAAATTCGCGGCATAAGGAAAATCTTTCAAGACATATTTTATTTCTTGTTGTGAGATCCGCCATTAATCATGTAGAGGCACGAAAGGAAGAATCTCTGTTTGGGGCAGGAGGGGTCAGCGGCGAAACGTAAGATGTCTTCGTAAAATTCATCCCGAGCAAGTATTAATTCATAGTCCTGGTCTGGTATCCCTGCGCCTTCATCGTATGCCCACCATCTCAATTCATCCAATGAGGGGTTGTAAGGGTCTTTGATAAAAGCATACGTTCTTTCGGTTCTTTTGGCATCTTCGCGCAATGAATTTTCGTGCGTTTGAATCAGTTCCGCCACCGTGGTATCAATGCACTGAAACTCTCCCTTTCGAATCGCATCGAGGACCAGCTTGGAATCTGCAAGGTTCAACTCTGCAACAGTACAGTCGGTCAACTCCACCACACTTCTATCGATCGCATCCTTGGTAAACACAAATCCCAGTCCAGATGTGTTCGAAAAAATATTGTCGACTTGAATGTACATCACGATCTGATCCCTGCCATGAATGGTCAAGTGATCAATGGCATGGATGGACAGGCGGGAATCATCCTCTCCCGGTCTGTTTTTATATTTCCAGATTTGTCCTACTTCATATTTTGAATTCGACATATACCTTCTCCACACTTGTCAATTCAACACGATGCAAATTATAGTGTCAGCGCATCCAGAAATCAATAAGCCTTTTTCAGTGTTTTC
>CAYNQA010000294.1:0-4137 GCA_964399225.1 uncultured Anaerolineaceae bacterium | reverse complement strand
GCGGGATGAGCAAAGTGCCGGGCAGGAAGCCGGTCTTGGCGATGTCGGCCACGCGGCCGTCAATGATGACGCTGGTGTCGAGCAAAATGGTGCGGTTCAGGTTGGACCACGAAGCGGCGCTCCCGCCGGTCGTTTCGGCGCCCCCGCTTCCCCGTCCGCTGAACGAACCGAGCATGGACATGATGTCACCCTGGCGCATCACGAACAATGTCACACCGAAATAGACGAAGATCAACACACCCACAAAGGGCAGGATGTCACCGAACGGTGGTGGAAGCATCGATAGGGGAAAAGCCAGCAGGGCCGCGATCAACAAGCCGACGATCAGGCCGATGATGCCGGCAAAAAGAGTTTCAGCCGCGAGACGCCCAAGAGTGGCGCGCATGGCACGGGCCGGACGGGTGGTGATATAGGGTGTCAGGATCAGGCCGATCAACACACCGACCAGTCCGAATACAGAAACGAACAGCGCAGCATCTTGTTTCCACGCAATTGCCAACTCTGCGCCCGCATAGCCCCCAAAAAAGGCAAACACCAACATGCCAATGATGCGAACAAAAAATTCAAAGCTCATACCGCCTCCAGAATAATGGGAATAAGTGCTGGACTCATCATAGCATGTCTATATCTGCCCGTCAATCATGCGAGAAGTGCATGAAAAACAAGGCAAACGCGAAATTCTTCAAGGTATACTAGGCATCCTCATGACCCCATTCTGGAAAAATCACCGCTTCATTGGCCTGGCCATGCTGGCTGTGCAATTCATCCTTGGTGTGATTACCCTGTATTGGGGCACGCATGTAGATGAAGCCGATAACCTTGTCGTCGGGAACCTGATTTTTCGCGGCGCAACCCTGTACAAGGAAGTCTTTTCCCATCATTTCCCCTTCCCCTACATCTGGATGTCCGCCGTCGTTGCACTGGCCGGCAAATCCATCATCGCAGCGCGCCTCTCGGTCCTCATTTTTCACACCGTGGGGTTTGCAATTGCCATGCTTGCCAGCCGCAAATACCTGCTGACCGGCATAACCGCCCTCCTATGGGGCATCGTCCGCCCGTTCTACCTTGGCCATATGGTGCTCTACACCTCCTTTGCAGGTGTCGCGCTTTTCGTCGTACTGGTGGTCACCCTGGCCATCCTCGACGACACAGTCAAACCCAGTTGGACACAATGGATCACACTGGCATTCTTTTCGTGGATCGCCTTCCTGGCCGGCCCACTCTCGGCTTATGCCATTTTCACCTCGCTGGTCTTTCTCCTCCTCAAACATCCCGCCTCCGGACTCAAAACCGGCCTGCTCCTGCTCGCCGGCCTGCTCCCGACCCTGACGTTGTTCATCCTCACTGACACCCTTCAACCATTCTGGGAAAACGCGATCCTCTTCAATGCCAATGTTTACAACGCCTACACCGACGCGAACCCCGTCCGCATCACCGACTGGCTGGTGCAGGTTCTGAGCGGACTGGGCATCCCATTTGGTCAATGGTTCCGCTTCGATCCGCTCAAACCGATCGAATTCGGCTATTCTCTGATCGACGCCTGGCTCTTTACCGGCTTCCTGTACCGTCTGGGACTTGTCACCGCATCCTTCCTTTACATCCTCCACAAAAAATATTCGACCGGCGCATATCTCTACCTGTTTGCCGCCGCCACCCTGCTCATTGCACGCGCACACTTTCGCTCCCAGGCATTCATCCTTGCTGCGCTCACGGCGCTGGCCGTGCTGGTCGTGGAACAGGTCCGCTGGGCGGAGGTGCGTCCGTTGCTTGCTTCGTTGGCACGAGGTTTGCGTCTGGTCACGCTGGTCATGGCCTTTTGGCTCGGCATCCGTCTCAGCGGGCAGATCATCCTCGAACGCCAAAACCTGACGTATGATGCGAATTTCCGCAAGCTCGAGCGGGCAGGCGACCGTCTGGACCGCCTTGCCTGCGGCATGGAGAATGTCCATCTGGCAGATTACCCCGAAGGGATGTACTCCTACTGGTTCAGCGATCTTGCCCCCGTTTCAAAATACATCTTTATGTGGCCCTGGGTTGCCGAGATAGGCCAGCAGGAAATGATCCGCGAGTTGCAGGAACAACCGCTTGCCATCGTGGTTGTCACAGATGAAGTGGTCTGGGATGCGTACCCGACCCTCGAATATCTCGCCCCTCTGGTCGAATACCTGGATGCCAATTACCATAAGGTCTCAAAGGACACGTATATTTCCCCTGCACTATTTGAGAGTTGTCCACCATAAACGCACAGTGGTGCTGTGCAGATCATCGATGATCTTCCGCCAGAACAAAAAATGGCCGCCTCCGGAAGGAGGCGGCCATTTTTTGTTCTGAAACTTGCTGTCTCGTTCTCACGCCCGATAGCTCACCACCTCGTAAATTTGCACCGGCGCACTGCGTCCGCGCATGTCGATCTCGCCGATCGGCTGGACGGGGAACTTGTCCGCGACCATTTGCAACGTCGACGCGCCGATCAAGAGGCGGTTAGGGCGGGCAAGCGCCTCCATGCGGCTGGCAATGTTCACCGTGTCGCCAACCACGATGAATTCAGCGCGGGCTCCCACGCCGATATACCCGACCATGGCCGTGCCCGTGTTGACAGCGACGCCGATCGTAAGCGGTTCTTCTCCGGGCAGGTAATTGGTGTTTCGGACCTGCGCGAGGATCTTGCGCCCGGCCTCCACGGCGCGCACCTCCTGCGGCACGACCGTCTGCGCCGAGGTGGAGACAAAGGCCGCCATGATGCCGTCACCCATGTATTTGATGACGCCGCCGTATCGAAAGATGATCTCGGTAACTTCGCGATAATACTGTGCGAGGAGACCCGCAAACGTCTTGGCCCCGACGCGCTCTGCAATGCTGGTGGAGTTGGCGACGTCGCAGAACAGGATCGTTACTTTTTGCTCCACCAGTTCGGGGAGTTGTCCGCTGGATAAATAATCTTTGAGCAGGTAATCCGCCTCGACCGGCGACACGAAACGGAGCAGCAGTTCGCGCATGCGTTCATGCTCGCGGCTTTTTTCCAACAGGCGCAGGCGGCTCAAGGTCAGGCCTGCCTGGTGGCTGATCGCAACGGCCAGTCCCATGTCGCGCTGTGAGAAAGGCTGGGCGTTGGCTTTGCGGGTCAGGCAGATCACGCCCTCCACCTTGTCCGACTCGGTGATAGGCACGTACATTTGCGCAGATGTGATCTCCACAGTGCGGTTCTGCGCCGAGCGACGCGCACGTTCATCCTGAATCGACTTCAGCTCATCCTCGAGGAAAACAAAAACGTCCTCCATCAACAGGATGCGCTTGAACTCCGACACGATCTCCCTGCGCATGGACGGGACGTCTAGCACGGCATTCAGTTTTTGCGCCACCTCATCGATCAGCACGGCGTGCTCATCGAGCGCTTCGAGGATAATCTCGCGCGTGAAAAAGTGGGTGCCGCGCACCGAGCGGACCGGTGCATCGCCGTCTTCGCTCAAATAGAGGATCGCCTTCCCAATGCGGATGTTGTCGCCGCTTTTGAGTTCCACCACCGCGGAGATGCGTTTGTGATTGACGTAGGTCCCGTTCGTGCTATTCAGGTCCTGGATGACAATGCCGCCGCGCCCCGACCGGTCCCAGATGATCTCGGCATGCTGGCGCGAGGCGGCCGGGTCGTGGAGTGCCGCCACGTTCTGCGATCCGCGTCCGATGGAGGTTGTGCCTGGTTGTAGTTCCACCCAATAGGCGTCGTGTCCGGGTTCATTGATATTTAAACGCCACATGATTGCACCTTAATGAAAAAAGAAATGAATAATTGAGTTTACCCCTTCTTGCTTTTTCAGGGAAGAAAAAACGGGAGACAGACTTTGCCTGTCTCCCGTTGCGTTCACACCATGCCGTCTTTGAGAATTTCCTGCGCGGCCAGCATGCCGGGCGCGCCCATCACGCCTCCGCCGGGGTGCGCGCCGCTCGCGCCATAGTAGTAACCCTTGAGCGGTGTGCGGAAGTCGGCCCACTGCGGGGTGGGACGCAGGAAGAAGATCTGGTGCAGCAGCAATTCGCCGTGGAAGATGTTGCCGCCGGTGATGCCCGCGATGCGCTCGATGTCCTTCGGCGAGATGACCTGCATGCCCACAATGCACTCGCGGATGTTCGGCGCGTATTGTT
>CAYNQA010000293.1:0-4138 GCA_964399225.1 uncultured Anaerolineaceae bacterium | reverse complement strand
GAAGAACACGACGGGCTTGAGCCGGTCTTTGTCTTCAGCGGTGAAATTGAAATAATGATATTCGGGATCGTAATCAATGAACTGCTGGAGCGAACCCGGACCATGCGGCCCCTCTTCGCGAAAGACTGTCAACGGAACAATGCCCAGTCCCAACGCCTCGCTGACCAGATACGCCGCCACCTCGCGCAGGGCCAGTGTGTTCTCCTCGAAGTCCCACAATGGCTGTTCCCCTTTGCTCGGTTTGTAAACAGCAGGAATGGTTTGCCCCTCGTGCGTCACATCCACGAGGAACGTGTAGTTCGAACCCAGCATGAACTGGCCCTTGAGGGTGATGGCGCCGTTAAAAAATATTTTATTGAGCGAGTCGGAGTTGGGATTACTCATGGATCGGTCTAAAGTCGAAAGTCGAACGTCGGCGCAACGACCTTTGACGTTTGACTTTCGACCTAAATATTAGTGTTTGTGCCCGTTCTTCTTCGGGCAGAAATGTCCGCCCGGCTCCATGGGCTGGCCGCACTGCGGACAGACCGGGCGTCCGCGCGAAACGACCTCCGCGCCCCAACGCGAGAGTGCGCGCAACTGCGAACGCGTACACCAATAGCGCACCATCGCGGCCGAGTCGAGATCCTGATCTTCGGGCAACAGTTCCTTGGCAACGATCGCCACCATGTCGCGGCTCGCGTCATACACCAGGCCGATCTCGCCCACGCGGAACTGAGGGTCCACGGGCGGGTGGATGTGCATCTTATCCTCATCGAAATCCGGCGAGGCCTCGGGAAGGTCCGGGTTCTGGCGGGCCACGTCCGCAAGAAACTGCTCGATGCCGATCGCCAATGATTGCACCTGTGCCTTTTCGATCAACAAGGTCACCGCAGGTTGGGCGCGTTTCCAGGCATGCAGATAGAACACGCGTTGGCCGGGCTGGCCGATCGCGTCAGCGGTGATGTGTTCGCAGGGGTCAACGTCAAGTTCGAGTCGCGGGGGCATGCGGCGAGTATACCAGAATGGAAAAGAAGGATGAATGAAGGCCGATCAGAAACTGAACTTGCTCAAATGCGTGATTCCGATTATTCTGACTGAAATGCGACTCACCATTCATCGGCTTTTCACGTTCCTCGTTCTCTCGTGGACCCTGGCGGGCTGCACCTTGCCGGCCGCCTCCGCCCCCGAAGCGACGCCCGCTGTCACCGCCACCCCGTCGCCGCTCGGCTCGCAGGCGAACCCGATCGTGCTGGCCATCCGCCCCGGGTCCGGACCGGAAGCGGTGCAGGCAACGCAGAGGATCGCTGCCGAGTTGTCCAAACTAAGCGGGCTGACTGTCACCGCGGGCGAGGTCGAGTCCACTTTGTACCTGATCGATTCGCTGGGCGAGGGCAGCGTTCACATTGCGGTATTGTCGCCGTTCGCGTATTTATCGGCCCGTGAAAAGGGATATGCCAACGCCGCTTTTGCCGGCACGTTGAACGGACAGGATAAATTCGGCGCGCAGTTCATCGTCAACGCGCAAACGGCTGGCTTGAGCGGCTATAAAGTTTATTTCGATGAAGGCACGCAAGCCAACCGCGTGGATGCCGCCGCGGCGTTGACCCAATTCCAGGGCGCGCGGCCGTGCTGGAGCAATTCTTATTCAGCGGCGGGATATGTTTTTCCTCTAGGAATGCTCAAACTGCAGAATATCGTTGTGAAGGATGGCGCGTTCCTGCAGGGAGATGAGGCCGTGGTGAAGACCATCTATCAGGATACAAAAGGAACGCTCTGCGATTTCGGCGTGACCATCTCTGATAGCCGCGCCGGCCTGCTTGCCGAACTGCCCGATGTGAACGATAAAGTGCTGGTCGTTTGGCGCACCGATGCATTGATCCCCGTGGATGGCATTGCCTACTCTGCCAGCCTGCCGGAGGATTTGCGATTTCGTTTGAGCGCAGCGTTGGCGGTGATCTCTGTTCAAATACCATTCGACGTGAAGACTGCCTTTGGGGTAGATGCTCTTGTGCTTACCGATGATTCGTTTTATACGGACCTGCGCACCTATTTGCCGCTCTCCGGGCTGGGATTGGAAAACCTGATTCGATAATGGGGGTCACCCTTTCGTCACCTGGAAATTGTCAACAAATTGATAATTTTTAAGACAATCATTGACTAAAGTCACTTGCCAGTGCATCACTATCAGGCTATGATTTGCGCCTGCAGGGGAATGCCCCTGAAATCCCTTATTTCTCTTGAGAGGAGAAGAATCTCATGACCAAACGTCTTTCCGTCTTGTTCGGTCTGATCGTGGTTCTCGCCCTTGCGCTTTCCGCTTGTGGCCCCGCCGCGACCCCCGAACCCACTGAGGCACCGGCCACCGCCGAGCCCACCGAGCCCCCCACGCCCGAACCCACCGAGCCCCCCGCTCCGGCCCTCGGCACTGAAGAGAACCCCATCATCATGGCGCTGGCCCCCTCCGCCACCACCCAGGAACTGCAGACCGGTGGTGAGGCGATCGCCACCAAGTTGAGCGAGATGACCGGCCTGACCATCAAGACCGTTGTCCCCACCAACTATGCCGCCATGATCGAAGCCATGGGCGCCGAACAGGCTCACATCGGCTGGCTCGCCCCCGTGCAGTACATCGTTGCTCACGGCAAGGGCTACGCTGATGTCGCGCTCGCGACCATCCGCAACGGTTCCAATCACTACGGCTTCCAGTATGTTGCCAACGTGAACGCCGGCTTCACCTCCTACTACGATGCCGCCACCGGCACCACCACCGCTGACGCCGCCACCGCACTGGCTCAGTTCGCCGACAAGAAACCCTGCTGGACCGACCCGCTTTCCTCCTCCGGCTACATTCTGCCCTTCGGCTTGCTCAAGTCCAATAGCATCAGTGTCAAGTCTGGCGCTTGGGTTCAGGGCCACCCGACCGTCATCAAGTCGGTCTATCTGAGCGGCAAGGGCGAGATCTGCGATTTCGGCGCCACCTTCATTGACGCCCGCTCCAACGTCGCCGCGGACTTCCCGGATGTGAACGATGTCGTTCAGATCATCTGGGTTTCCGAGCCGTTCATCCCGAACGACAACGTCTCCTTCTCCGCTGGTGTTCCTGCTGAACTCCGCGAGAAGATCGCCGCCGCTCTGCTCGAGCTGGCCGGCACCGAAGAAGGCATCGCTCTTCTGAAGAACGGTGGTTACAGCATCCAGGGTCTCGAGGCTGTGGATGACACCTTCTATGATGAGTTCCGCGTCTACCTCGAAGCCTCCGGCATCGACCCGACGACACTCTTCAAGTAAACCCACTTGTAACAAAAAAGAGGGAGGGCGCTTGCGTCCTCCCTCTTTTTTCCCTCCAACACCCTTGAATCAGCACTGCAACTTCACGGACGGGGGAATAGAGCGAATATAAAATGGTATTAGCACTAATAGCCCGCGCGTGTTTAAAAAACATCGCGAAAAATAAAAACCCACAATTCATTCATTCCGAGAGAGGGACCCAGAGAGGCCTCCATGTTGCGAATCCAAAACGTATCAAAAACCTATCCCAACGGTACACAGGCATTGAAGAACGTGTCTTTCGACATCAAGGAAGGCGAGTTCATGGTCGTGATCGGCCTGTCGGGATCGGGCAAATCCACCCTGCTCCGCTGCATCAACCGCCTGATCGATCCCACCGAGGGCAAGATCATTTGGGATGGTGTGGATATCACTGCTGCGCCGCCCGCCGAGTTACGCCAGATCCGCCGCAAGATCGGTATGGTCTTCCAGCAGTTCAATTTGGTCAAACGTTCGAGTGTGATGATGAACGTGCTTTCGGGACGGTTGGGATACGTGAACCCATGGACGAGTCTCATCGGCCTCTGGCCTGCGGATGAAAAGAAGCGCGCTCTCGATGCGCTCGCCCGCGTCGGCATCGCCGATAAAGCGGACGCCCGCGCCGATGCCCTCTCCGGCGGACAGCAACAACGCGTGGGGATTGCCCGTGCGCTCATGCAGGACCCGAAGCTGATCCTGGCGGATGAGCCGGTGGCCAGCCTCGACCCGGTCCTCTCGCACTCCATCCTGCAATACCTGGAACAACTCAATAAAGAAGGCATCACGGTCATCTGCTCGCTGCACTTTTTGGACCTCGTCCATCGCTATGCAACGCGCGTGGTGGCTTTGA
>CAYNQA010000292.1:0-4158 GCA_964399225.1 uncultured Anaerolineaceae bacterium | reverse complement strand
AGGTGGATTTCCAGGTAATCGTTGGTTCAAACATAAGGATTTATCTCTGAGCTTCCTCGATTATAAATTATTCTGCTGTTATCCCTCGTCACCTCCCCCTTCGTCCAGTTGCAAAATTACTCTTCTGGTCTTATAGTCAGAAAATCCATCAAAATGTAGTCCTATCTTTAACGACAAACAGACGAGGAGACAAAAAACCATATGTGGCACGGTGGTGGTTGGTTCATGTACATGCGCTCGGGTGACGAAAAGCCCAAGGTCACGCGTGATCTATTACTACGAGTCCTTTCCTACGCACGCGGATACTGGTGGCATATCGCAGGTATGTTGGTCACCATTCTCTTAACGACCGGCCTGTCCCTGCTCACGCCGCTCATCTTCCGCAACATGATCGACGTGGTCATCCCCGCCAAAGACACGAACAGACTGATCTGGCTCGGCGTCGCTCTTCTGGCAATCCCGGCAGTCACAGGCGTGATCAATGTATTTCAACGCCGCCTGAACGCGACCGTGGGCGAAGGCGTGATCTATGATCTGCGTTCGTCGCTGTTTGCACGGCTGCAGCGCATGTCCCTGCGTTTCTTCACCAACACCAAAGTCGGCGAGCTCATGTCGCGTCTGAACAACGATGTGGTTGGTGCGCAAAACGCCATCAGCAACACCATCGTCAACATCGTCACCAATCTCATCGAAGCGGTTGCGTTGCTTATCGTGATGTTTTCACTCGAATGGCGGCTGACTCTCGTCAGCGTGCTCATCCTTCCCCTCTTCATCATCGCTGCGCAAAGACTGGGCACGGTGCTACGAGACATCGCCCGCGAAGCGATGGAGACCAACGCACAAATGAACGCTCACATGAACGAAACGCTCAACATCGGTGGTGCATTGCTTGTCAAACTCTTCGGGCGCGCCATCGAAGAGGAGAAACGCTTCCGCGAACGCGCCGCCAACGTCCGCAATATCGGCGTGCGGCGTGCGGTGGTCGGTTCGACATTCTTCGTCATCTTTGGTCTGGTCAGCGCGATCGGCACGGCGCTGGTTTATGGGCTCGGCGGCTACTTTGTCATCACCGATGTCTTCACCGTCGGAACCATTGTGGCGTTCGGCTCATATCTCGGTCAGCTCTATGGAGCTTTGCAGGGGCTGGCCGGAGCACCAGTGGAATTTTCCACCAGCATGGTTTCGTTCGAGCGCGTCTTCGAAGTCATCGACTTGCCACAGGATATCGTTGAAAAGGAACATGCGACCCAACTGCGCGACGTGAAAGGCGAACTCGAATTCGAGAACGTTTCATTCAACTATCAAGTCGATGCGACCAAACTGCTCAAAGATGTAAAACGCTATGGGCGTATGGATGACGTGAAGGCCGTGGTGTCACTGGCAGATAAAACGGAGAAAGACCAGGGACGGAAAACTGTGGACAGCTCAAATGGAAACGGCTCTGACTCAGCCGAAACCGACTCTACATCTCAGGCGCGCGATGTTGCTTTGGAGGGAGTCTCCTTCAATGCCCGCCCCGGACAGTTGATCGCACTCGTCGGTCCCTCCGGCGCCGGTAAGACCACAATGACCTATCTTATCCCACGGCTGTACGATCCCACAGACGGAATCATCTGCATCGACGGGCATGACCTCAAGGACGTGACGCTCGACTCGCTATCAGCCGCGATCGGCATGGTGACACAGGAGACCTATCTCTTCCACGACACCATCCGCACCAACCTGACCTACGCCAAACCCGACGCGACCCAGGCCGAGATCGAGTCCGCGGCCAAGGCGGCCAACATCCACAACTTCATCATGGATCTGGCTGACGGCTACGACACCATCGTCGGCGAGCGCGGCTATCGTTTGAGCGGCGGCGAGAAACAACGCATCGCCCTCGCCCGCGTCATTCTCAAAGACCCGCGCATCCTCGTCCTCGACGAAGCCACATCCTCATTGGACAGCGAATCTGAGTCGCTGATCCAGGACGCGTTGAAGCGTGTCATGTCGGGACGCACCAGCATCGTCATCGCCCACCGCCTGTCCACGATTCTGGCGGCGGATCAAATTTTGGTGATGGATCGAGGAAGGATTGTCGAACGCGGAACCCACGAGCAGCTGCTCGCGAGTGGCGGTTTGTACAGTCAGTTGTATGAAACGCAGTTTCGAGGGGAAAGGGATTAAAACCTTCGGGCAATTCCAAAAAAAAACTACTTCACCATTTGTGTCTGCTGGACCAGCCACTTTTCCAACTCAGGCATGTTCTCACTCAAGCGCGCCGCAGCGACGATGGGCAGCCAGAGACGATATTCGTTTTTCCCGCCGGGACACAGGTAAAAATACTGTTTGAGATAAACGGAGTGGAAGACTCTCAGGAAAATCCTGGAAACTGGATTCCGAACCTGGGAACTCGACACTGCACCAAGAAAGATGATGCTCGTCCGTGCCACGTCTGCCAATGGATTGCCTCGTGAAGCATCGATCCAGTCGATGACGGTGGCATGATCGCCGTTCATCAGCACATTGGCAGGATGAAAGTCCCCATGGCAGACCCGATCACCCTCAGGCAAAGATCCGAGGGCGTTCCATAGCACCGGCTTGAGGGACGCAGGCAATGCGTCTGCACGTTCGATCTTGAAGCGAAGTTGATCTCGTTGTGATGGGATATCCGCATCAAAGGCACACCCATGCATCTGCGCGTGAAGTCCGGCCAGGATTCTTGCATAACGGAAAGCCATCCAGGGCTTTTGCTGAAATAGCTCCAGCATGGACCTGCCCTCCACACGCTCGTAGATCAGGCCGTACCGCCCCTCCACCTGGATCAGGTCACCCACGGCGGGAGATTTCACCCCACTGGCGTGGACAGCGCGCGCCATCTTCCGCTCGTATTCGATGTTCCCGAGTCCGTACCAATTGTGGAAAAGTTTGAGGATGTGGTTCTCATCCCAATCGTATACATCGGCTGTCCGCCCGCGAGCGAGGGGTTGATCGGGAGCGATCTGTTTCATGAGCTATACCTTGGCCGCAATGATTATATCCACGGGCAAGCCCCACATGACCAGCCCAAGATGTTTTAGCGGGCGGAACCCGGCCTGTTCCAGGCTCTGACGTGCGTAAATTGGACGGCAATCCACAAACGCGGGAAATCGCATGTGGAACCACTCGTAGATCCGTACTGCGGATGTCTCCTTTTTTGAAAGCGACACAATGCCGATGCGACCACTCTGCTTCAGCACGCGCTGACATTCGCCCAGAACAATAGGAAGTTCGGGAGTATCGAATAATTCCAGCGCAAAACTCATGAAGACCGCGTCAAAAACCTGATTGGGGAAGGGAAGGGATGTGGCATCGCCGCAGTGAAGTTCTGCGCGGTTGGACAACCCAATCTTGCGCAGTCTCTCGCCTGCCACCTGCAGCATGCCTTCGGATAGTTCAATTCCAGAAACTTTGCCGGTCATGCCCGCCTGCTGTGTCAATGTCACCAGACTGTGGCCGGTGCCAAAGCCGATTTCGAGAACGGTTTCGCCTTCTTGTACGTTTAGTTCCCGCAACCCAACCTCAGTGAATTTTCGCTCACTGCTTCCCGCAAGCAGGTCATACCATTTGCTGAGCCGATCATAGGTGGATTTCGCCGACTCTTTTGAGCGCGTGACGCGTATTATCTCAGCGGACATGGAATGTTACCTCGAATTCCACCTTCTCTACTTTCACCCCCGCCCTGGACATTCTCTCTGCCTGACGCAACAGATTCGCGGTTACCTCCTCCTCGGCGTAGGCCTCGCCGCAGTTGGGACAAACCCGCGCGGGGACATTCGTCACGGTCAGCGACATTTGTCCACGTTCGAGCAGGAAGGAGGTCAGGCCCGCAACCGTCTCAGCCTGGTGGCAAATGACGCATTTCATTTCTTGCGGTCCCGCGAATTGGATTTCCACTGCGATGGGTCGGGTTCGTAGACAGTGATCACGATTGATTCGCCATCGCTTTTATTCTCTGCCGCGACAACATGCAACGGGCGTTTGCCGTGTTTGCCGAGCATCAACCCACCGGGGTAGGTCATTTCATCGGAATAGTCCTCGATCATTTCCCCTTGTTCCAAAACCCGCCGTACATTTTCTTCCGTAACGCGCCGCTCGAACATGCGTTGAATGGCATGAACACGGAAGACGATCCGA
>CAYNQA010000291.1:0-4177 GCA_964399225.1 uncultured Anaerolineaceae bacterium | reverse complement strand
TGGTGATGCTCTACATGCGTCGACCCGAGAAGCAGATTCCCATTGTGCAGGATATTCAGGTGATGCAGCCGGAGGAAAGAAGCATCACAGTCTCAAGCAAAGGCGAATTTGTAGCCCAGCTTGATATGGCAGAATTCTCCATTACCGTTGAGGCAGAAGATAAGGAATTGTCGGATGCCGTGACGAAAAGTGAAGAAGCGTATGAGGAACTCAGGTCTTTTTTGATAAGCCATGGAGTAGAGGAAAAAGATATTACGAATAGCTACCTTCAAGTGCAGGCGAAAACCGGATATACAACCACTGTCAGCAACAAGCCATATGGATTGTACATTGCACGTAAGATCGTAAAGATTGTTGTGTTTGACCTGGATGAATTGGAACCATTATTTATAGAACTTCAGAAAGCAGGATATTATCAGATTGAGGATATAGCCATCCGTTTGTCGAATATAGAGGATGTCCGTGACCGGGCGCTTCAATTTGCCATGGAAGGAGCTGAAAAAAGGGCTAAAGCAATTGCGCGAGCGATCAACCGGGAAATTGGCCTGGCGATTTCAATTGATACACTTGAATCTAATTCCGAATCTTCTTACGTATACACCTATAACTCGCTCGATAGTTTTTTTGGCGACAACGGTGGTGGGTGGTCTAAGCCTTATTCCGGTCCAGAAATAATCGTCGTGGTTCATGTAATTGTAAAATACGAATTGAAATAAAATACATCATACCTGTCCTCATTGATATTCTGGGCAGGGGAGTAGTTTTCCATGCCCTACTTCCTCACCTCCTCCATCCTCTTCCTCCTCGGTCTCGGCGTCATTTACTGGGTCCATTCGCAATACCACATGGACATTGTGGTCACGCCTGCGGATGCGCCCGAGTCCACGCCGCTGATCAGCATCTGCGTCCCGGCGCGGAATGAGGAGAGGAATATCCGGCGGTGTGTCGAGGCCCTGCTCGCACAGACCTATCCCAATTTTGAAGTCATCGTGCTGGATGATCGTTCGACGGATTCCACCCCGCAGATTTTGGAAGAACTACGTAAGGCGGATTACCAATCCGCCCCACGATTGAAAGTCATTCACGGCTCAGACCTCCCGCCGGGCTGGGCCGGCAAACCTCATGCTTTGTACCAGGCCGCCAAGTCCGCCCGCGGGGAATGGTTGTGCTTCGTGGACGCGGACACGTTCGCCGCGCCGGATGCCATCGCCTCGTGTTACGTCAAGGCACTCGAAACCAACGCGGACCTCTTCACCATCATGACCTTTCAAGAACTCGGTTCGTTCTGGGAAAAAGTGTTGATGCCATTGGTGATGACCGCACTCTCGGTGGGGTTCTCGCCGCGCAAGGTCAACGATCCCAACCGCCGCGATGCGGTTGCCAACGGACAGTTCATATTCATCAAGCGTTCAGTCTACGATGCGATCGGCGGACATGAAAAAGTCAAAGACCAGATCGTGGAAGACAAGGCCATCTCCGAGCAGGTGAAGTGGAACGGCTACCGCCTTGTGCTGGCGGATGGATATGCACTGGCGCGCACGCGCATGTACACGTCATTACCGCAGATGTGGGAAGGCTGGACGAAGAACATTTATCTCGGCCTGCGCGACACACCGTCCATGTTATTGCTCGGCGCATTCGGCGCGACGCTGGCGTTGATCGCGGCACTCTTCCTGCCGGTCTGGCCGCTGTTGGGGCTGGCCTGGTTCCTCAAAGGCGGCGGGATGCTCGCGCTCGGGGTGATCGCCAAGGCACTGATCGTTTGGTTCGCGTTGCTGTGGGCACGGATGGGCGTATGCGCGGGGCTGGGCATCTCGCGCTGGTATGCGTTCACCGTTCCGCTCGGGGCGGGGCTGTTCGCGGCCATCATGCTCACGTCCGCGTGGAAGGTTTTGTCCGGGCAGGGGGTCACCTGGCGAGGGCGGGTGTACCGGCCAAAGTAAGAACTGGCCTGTCATGGGGGAAATCATCCTTATGTCAATTGACGAAAGATGGGGGCGATTGTTATACTCCGCTAAATTCTGTTAAATATCACAAAACATAACAATGACAACCTCCTCCCCACGCGACCAAAAGATCCTCGCCCACTTGCAGAAACAGGGTCATGCCTCCATTCAGGAGTTGGCCGATCAGTTGGCCGTCTCAGTGATGACGGTCCACCGCGACTTGAACCGTCTCGCCGCGGCGGGGATGGTGGTCAAGGCACATGGGAGCGCGTCGCTGGCCTCACCCGCTTCGGCGGCGAAGGATGCGTGCGCCATGTGCGGGAAGACGGTCAACGAACGGACGGCGTTCATCCTGCAACTGGGCAACGGCGAACAACGTCGCGCCTGTTGTGCGCACTGCGGCTTGATGCTGCAAGAGATGACGCCCAACGTCACCCAGTCGCTGACGGCCGATTTCCTGCATCCGCACATGGTCAGCGCCGGGCAGGCGGTGTATCTCCTCCAAAGCGAGGTGACCGTTTGCTGTGCGCCGAGCGTGTTGAGTTTCGGTTCACCGCAGGAAGCCGAGAAATTTCAAAAGGGCTTCGGCGGGCGCGCGGCGAACATGAAGGAAACCATTCAAGCCCTGCAACACATGATGCACTCAGGTCACACAGACTGAACGCTGAATCGGAAATTTCTGCGGCCACCGGGAGGGCGGCCACAGAGTTTAAATCTTTGTTTGAAAGGAAGCACGACAATGAAATTGAGGTGGTTGGTTTTTTCGATCTTGATGATGGCGCTGGCGTTATCGGCCTGCCAGCCCGCGCAGAACGGACCGCAGATCACAGTGGAGGGCGCGTGGGGTCGCAGCTCACCGAAGATCGCAACAGCGGGAGCGTTCTACATGGTCATCCGCAACGACGGGACGGAGAGCGACAAACTGGTCTCCGCCACATCATCGGCCTGCGGCATGGTGGAACTGCACGAATCGTACATGATGGATAACGGCGCCATGGGCATGCGTCCCGTGGAGGGCGGCGTCATCGAGATCCCCGCAGGCGGAAGCGTGGAATTGAAAGTGGGCGGCCTGCATGTGATGTGCATGGAGAAGACCGCCGATTTCAACCCCGGTGATAGTTACCAGTTGACATTGGTGTTCGAGAAATCGGGTGAGATGGTCATCGACGTGGAGATCCGCGAGCAGTAAGCGGTCTCATAAAAAAAATTCGTTCAAAGGAAAAGGTATCATGAAGAAGCTTGTGTTCGTGTTTGTTTTGGCGGCCGTGTTGAGCGCATGTGCCGCCCCGGGAGATATCGAGGCCCACCAGCCGTGGGCGCGCGCCGCTCAAATGGGCGGAAACAGCGCAGTCTATCTTGAGCTTCACAACCACACTGCAGATGCCGATGAATTGCTCGGGGCCTCTGCCGATGTGGCCGAAGCTGTGGAAGTGCACCTGAGCTCGATCAACGCCGACGGCGTGATGCAGATGGCAAAGCAGGATTCCGTCCCGCTCGCGCCGGACGCGGAAGTGACCTTCGCCCCGGGCGGGTTGCACGTCATGCTCATCGGTCTCACCCGGGACCTGAAAGCGGGTGACCAGTTCACGCTGACCCTGCACTTCAAAACGCACGCCGACATCGTGCTGACCGTCACCGTCCAGGAGATGGAAGGCATGGACCACGGACATACCCCTTAGAACCTGCGGGTTATTTGCCCAATAGCCCGCAAGGCCTCCTGCCCCGCCCCGGTGAATCTCGGTTCGCCGGGGCGGACTTTTTTGCTAGTTGAAACCCGCATTCCATCTGGATACACTAGTGCAATAAAGGTGTCATACGGTTGCAGTAGCAAGTATTTTTTAATCCCTCGATTTGTGACTAAAGTCACAATGAATTTTTACCGTTTTTGGTAAATTAAGCACACATTAATGCAATTCAGGAAAACCCATGAACAAACTCACCATTTCCATTCCAATCCTGATCGCAGTCGCCGCGTTCGCGCTGGCCATGGGGGCCTTCCTCTACGTCACCGATGCGGCATCGTACGCTGGCACGCACGCCGAGACGTGCAACAACTGTCACGTGATGCACCCGATGTACGAGAACTACTATCACGCCGCGCACGAAAAATGGGCCGAATGCGCCGACTGCCACCTGCCCCACGAGAACCTGTTCGCCTACTATTTCGAAAAGGGACGGCAGGGCATGCACGATGTGTATGTCTTCACAACGGGCACCACGCCGGAACTGAT
>CAYNQA010000290.1:0-4186 GCA_964399225.1 uncultured Anaerolineaceae bacterium | reverse complement strand
GCATGAGCGGCTTCTCGAATTTCGCGATTTCGTTCTCGATCATTTGTATTCTGGCGGGCGGCATTTCGGCCTTCCCCGCGGCCTTCAACGCGCTCGGATCTGGCGGCGCGTTTTTGATTTGGCTGGTCGGCGGCGTTCTTGCCATGAGCGTCGCAGTCGGCATGGGACAGATCGCATCCTCCTTCCCGACGGCGGGTGGCCTCTATCACTGGTCCTCGCACCTCGGTGGAAAATTCTGGGGCTGGGCTACGGCCTGGTTCAACCTCATCGGCCTCATCTGCGTAGTCTCTTCCGTGGACGTGTTGCTGTACTCGGTCTTCTTCAAAGACCTCTTCCTCGGCACCGCCCTCGGCGTGGACGTATCTGGCTTCGGATACTGGCACCAATTCGTTTTCATGGTTTTTGCTCTTAGCACGCAAGCCGCATTGAACCACTATGGCATTGACCTAACCACCAAACTGACCGATTTCAGCGGTTACGCCATCCTCGCGCTGACGGTCGTCCTTATCGTCGTCCTCTTTGCCTTTAGCCCCGTTGCCCTCGATTTCAGCCGCCTGACCGACTTCCAAAACGTGACTGGCGACGCGGGCGGCGGCGTGATCCCCTTCCGCACCGAAAGCGTGGCCTTCGCCTTCCTGCTCGGTCTTTCGTACGTCTGCTACACCATCACAGGCTTCGATGCCTCCGCGCACACTTCCGAAGAGACCCAGGATGCCCAGGTGAACGTGCCGAAGGGCATGTGGACCGCTGTGTTCTGGTCGTGGGTCTTCGGTCTCGTGGCCGTGGCGGCCTACGTTTTGACGATGCCCAGTCTCGAAGAAGCCCATGCCGCTGGCTGGGGTTCATTCTTCTACATGTGGGGCGCATCGCGCATGCCCAGCTGGTTGAGCATCTTCCTTGCGGCGGGCATGGTGGTCGTGAACTACATCTGCGCGCTGGCTGGCCTCACCTCCACCTCGCGCATGATGTACGCCTTCTCGCGCGATGACGGTATCCCCTACTTCTCCAAGACCCTCTCGCACGTCAGCACGCAATACCGCACCCCTACCTACGCCATCTGGGTCTCCTCGGCGTTGGCCCTGCTCAGCACGGTCTACGCCCCGTACTACCTTGTGCTGGCTGTGGCCTGCGCGGTCTTCCTTTATATCTCCATGGTCATGCCGATCGCGGCAGGCTTGATGGCTGAAGGAAGCGCCAAGTGGAAAGAGAAAGGCCCCTTCAATCTCGGCGGCCTTTCCAAGCCCAATGCCGTGCTCGCGATTATCTTCGGCATCACGCTGGCCGTCAGCGGCTTCTTCCCGCCGAATGAGAAGGTGTTCTACTTCACCCTGATCTTCGTTGTGGCTCTGCTCAGTTTCTGGTCGAAGCAGTATGCCGTCATCGGCGTTGTGGTGGCTCTCGCGGGCTACGGATTGTCCTTCCTGAACATCCCTGACACGAACAACCTGCACTTCCTCATCCCGCCCGCGGGAACAGCGATCACCGCCATCATCGTCGGCCTGATCGGCGCAGTCATCTCGTTCACACGAGGCGGTGAAGACAGCCGCTTCGAAGGCGTGCCCGAAGGCGAGAAGATCAAGGAACGCCAGAAGATGATCGCCGAGATCGAAAAGAAATACGGCGAGCAATAGTCAGTAATCAGTGACCAGCAAACAGTGGTCAGTGATCGGTAATTGATGATTGGAGATTAGCAGGTTGGCGCAAACCAATCTCTAATCTCCAATTTTTTTCTGTCATTGCGAGATCGGCGATCTTCCGACCGAAGCAATCTCAGCGCTGAATGAGGGGATTGCTTCGGGCGAGTACGCCCTCGCAAAGACAGATAATAGTAGGAGTCAAATGCCCCACCTCCTCGGCATAGATCAAGGCACCACCCAAACCACCGCCGTCATCGTGAACGAACGCGGCGAGATGATCGAAAAGAATTCCGCGCAACTGCCCGCCCGCTTCCCGCAACCTGGCTGGGTGGAGCAGGATCCGCGCGACATCGTCCGCACGGTGCGCGAGGCCTGCGCTCCCCTGCTCGAAAAATATGACATCGCCGCGGTCGGATTCGACAACCAGGGCGAGACCTTCATCGTCTGGGACGCGGCCACGGGCGAGCCAGTGACTCCTGCCATCGTCTGGCAGGATACCCGCGGACAATCCGTGTGCGACGCGCTCGCTTCCCGCGTCGACCTTGAGCGGCTGAGGCGCACGACAGGTCTCCTACTGGACAGTTATTTCTCCGCGCCGAAACTCAAGTGGGTCTTCGAGAACCATCCCGAGCTTCGCGCACGCGCCCACGCGGGCGAACTCAAATTCGGGACGACCGAAACGTGGACGCTCTGGACTCTGACACAAGGCAAACTTCACGTCACCGACCCGTCCACGGCTTCGCGCACGTTGCTCTTCGACATGAACAAATTCGAGTGGGATGAAGAACTGCTGAAATTATTCGACGTGCCGCGCGCCATGCTTCCCGAAGTCAAACCATCCGCGGGCTACATCGGCGACGTGGACTTTGGAAACGGCAAGCCTCTCCCCGTCCACGCTCTGCTCGTGGATCAGCAAGCCGCACTTTTCGGCCAGGCCTGCTTCCAGGCGGGCGAGATGAAATGCTCCTTTGGCACGGGCAGTTTTCTGCTGATGAACATCGGCGACAAACCGAAACTTTCGAACAACGGCCTGCTCACCACCGTCGGATGGAACTTCAACGGGCACACCGCCTACGCCTTCGACGGCGGCATCTTCGTGACGGGCTCCGCCGTCCAGTGGCTGAGAGACAACTTGAAAGCCATCCCCGATTCCCCGTCCAGCCACGAGGCGGCGAAACGCTCGGCAGACGCGGGCGTGGTCGTTGTCCCCGCGTTGCAAGGACTCGCCGCGCCCCACTGGCGAACGGATGTGCGCGGCGCGATGTTCGGACTCAATCGCAGCACCACATCCGATGACATCGTCCGTGCCACGCTGGATGGCATCGCCTGCCGCGTCTACGAAGTGGTCACCGCGATGGCGCAGGACGCGGGCACGCCGCCTCCCTACCTCAAAGTGGACGGCGGTCCGAGCGGCAACCCCTACCTGATGCAGATGATCGCCGACCTGCTCGATCTCGAAGTCCGCGTCTCGGCCGCGCTCGAAGCGACTGCCATCGGCATCGCGAATCTCGCAGGCCTGTCCGCGTTGGGGACGAGCTTCGACTCGCTCGCGCAGAATTGGAAGGCGGAGACGGTGTACACGCCGAAGATGGTGAAAGAAGAAAGAGGAAAGAAGTTGGAGCAGTGGAAGAGAGCACTGGAGGCGGTGAAGGTTTTTCACCAATGAAAAATCCCGAAGGCGATGTGTTGAGCTTGTCGAAACAGATGCAACGATCGTAACGGTTGTCATGCCTTCAAAATAATCCCGAACGGATGGCATATTTCGATGAAGAATGTCACCCCTTCGGGGTTATTCTTTTTACTCGATTCAATTCTATAATCAGGCCACCCCTTCGGGGTTTTGGATTACATTCCTTTCGCTGATTACGCAATACGAAACACGCAACAGGACTCCCCATGACAAACACAACCTACGACATTGCCATCATCGGTGCGGGAGCGGTGGGATGCGCCATCGCCCGCGAACTTTCGCGCTACGATCTGAAAATCGCCCTGCTCGATTCCAATCCCGATGTGGGGATGGGGACATCGAAAGCCAGCACAGCCATTTGGCACACGGGGTACGATGCCACGCCTGGCTCGCTCGAAGCGACCTTGCTCAAACGCAGTTACAAACTCATGGAGACGTTCCTGCCCGAAGCCAACATCGCGCACGAACGTCTTGGCGGTCTGCTCATCGCGTGGAATCAGGATCAGTTCGAGGCGCTGCCTAAATTATTGAAGAAGGCGCACGACAATGGTGAGATGGATGTCCGCATCATCTCGGCGGAGGAGATCTACCAGCGCGAACCGCATATCAGCCAGGGCGCGCTGGGCGGACTGTTCGTCCCAGGCGAGGGGATCCTGTGCACGTATTCCGTCCCGTTGGCGTGCGCGTATCAGGCGGTGGAAAATGGGGTGGAGACGGTATTCAATTTTGCGGTGAAAGAGATTCGACCACGGACAACAGACGATGGACCATGGTCGATCGTCAATGGTCCATCGTCCACAATTCAGGCACACTACATCATCAACGCGGCAGGGCTCGGCTCGGACGAGGTGGACGGTCT
>CAYNQA010000289.1:0-4190 GCA_964399225.1 uncultured Anaerolineaceae bacterium | reverse complement strand
ACGGCAGGTAGAACATCACGAACGTGGCGTAGACGGTCATTTGCTCGGGGGTCAGCACGGAGGCGAAGTCGTTCGAGCCAAGCGCCTGACCGAGCATCACCAGCGACAATTCCTTGCGTAAAATGCCGAAGATGAGGGGGACACCCACTTCGGACGGAAGCCCCATCACCCAGGTGATCGGTCGCACCAGCCAATTGAACACGAAAGCAAAATCAAAGTAGTTCAGGATCGCAAGCACAGCACTGCCCGCGATCAGAATCGGCCACGCCTCGATCACGAACTCGCGTACGCGGAACCAGGCCTTGCTGGTTACATTCTTCAAGGTCGGCACGCGGTAGGTCGGCATTTCGAGGATCAAGCCTGGGGTGTCTTCGGGCATCATCTGCGACATGATTCGCCCGGTCACGGCGATGACCAACAGGTTGAACAGATACAAACCGAAAGCCGCCAATGGTCCAAGATAGAACGCCACGAGACCGAACACCACCGCCAGCCGCGCGGCACACGGAACCAGAGTCGCCAGCGCCGCCGCGAGGAAACGGTCACGCGGCTCCTCCAGCGAGCGTGTGGACATGACGGCCGGCACGTTGCACCCGTAGCCGAGGATGCACGGCACGATAGCCTTGCCGTGCAGGCCGATGCGATGCATGAACGCGTCCATCAAGAAGGCCACGCGCGGAAGATAGCCGATGTCTTCCAAGAATCCGAGGCCGAAGAGGAAGGGCAACAGGTACGGCAGTACGATCGCGACTCCCGCCGCGATGCCCTGCAATACGCCCAGAATTAACTCGGCGAGGAACATCCCCGAGTCGAACGGACTCAGCGCGCGGTTCGTCACCGCTTCGAAGAACGCCAGCACCGGCGGCTCGATCAATTTGCCCATGCCGTACACAGCCTGAAAGAATCCAAGCAGGACGAACAGCAGGATCACATATCCCCAGACGGGATGAAGCAAAACGTCATCGAGACGGTCGCGCCACGTGATGCGCTTCTCGCCGCGCGTTAAATATTTTTCCGCGAGTTGAATCGCTTTCGAGTGTCTTTGCTCTGCCGATAACTTCTCACCATCACCCACCAACTGTCCAACGCCAACCGTCAACTTCCCACCACCAACCGCCACCGCCTTCAAAAACAACTCACGCACGCCGCGGCCTTTGCTGGCCACCAACGGCAGGACCGGGATGCCCAACTCGCGCGCCAGTCCCTCCCCGTCAATGCGCAGGCCGAGGCGGGCGGCTTCGTCGAGCATGTTGAGGGCCAGGATCACAGGCCGGCGAAGGGCAAGCAACTCGAGGGTCAGTTCGAGCGATTGGGCGAGGTGCGAAGCGTCCGCGACGTTGATGACCGCATCCACGTCGCGCGAAGCGAGGTAGCGAAGGGTCTCCTGCTCGGCGGGGTTCAAACCGTCCAGGGCGTACGATCCGGGCAGGTCCACCAGATCCACAACTTGACCGGCCACGCGCACGCGGCTCTCGGTGAAGGTTACGGTCGTGCCGCTGAAATTTCCCGTCTCGGCTTTGTAGCCTGCGACCTGGTTGAACAACGTGCTCTTGCCGCAATTGGGCTGACCGACCAGCGCGAATCTCACTCGCCTGCCTCCACGAAAATTTTTTCTGCGATGCCGCGCCCGATGGCGATCTCGCGCCCGTTCACTTCGATCAACAGCGGACCGTTCAACGGAGCGGCACGCAGCACACGCAAACGGTCACCAATGAACACCCCGTGCTGTGACAAGCGCGCCTGCACACCGCGCCCGCCTTCGAGCGCGGTCACTTTCAACCACTGGCTTTGAGGAGCATCCAACAATCGCATGGGGTTTTTATAATCGGCGAATTCCGACATGCCAAGTGACATTTATCCGCAACATGCCACCGCTTTGCAATGCAAGCGCATGACGAAGGCAGAGTACAATGGAGACAACCATTAGAAAATTACTGAGGAAATTATGCCCCGTAGATTGATCCCCGCACTGACCATTATCCTGTTCCTGATCTCTTGCGCCACCGCCGAGGCAACGCCTCCCGCCGCCCCCGCAGCGGAGACATCCATCGCCGGCTCGAACGTCCCGCCGGCTGAAACCCCGGCCCCCACCAGCGCCGCCCCCACCACGCGGACCGCCGAGTTGACGACGGTCGAAAATCTCGTGGAGTTGCGCAACTCCGCAGACGGCACGTTCACGGCTGCTGTTGCCGGCGCGACCATTCCCGTAGGAGGCGAAGTGCGCACCGGTGACGATGGCCGCGCCCGCCTCGACCTGCTCCCGGATGGCACGATCGTGCGCCTTGCGCCCAACAGCATGTTCACCTTGAGCGCGCTCGAAACCGTGGATGGTGAACCCAAATCAAAGGTGCAGCTGGCATTCGGCAAGATCTGGATCCTGCTGAACGGCGGCAGCCTGGATGTGGAGACTCCCAGCGGCGTGGCCTCGGTGCGCGGAAGCCTGCTCGGCGTGTCTTTCGACCCCGAGACCGAGTCGCTGACGGCCACCTGCCTCGAAGGTCATTGCGCGCTCAGCGATGAAGATGAAGAGGTCGAGTTGGAAACGGGCGCGGCCGTGGACAGCGTGGACGGCGATATCGCCGACGAACCGCGTGACCTGACCGAGGAGGAACTGGAAGAGTGGCAGGAGGAAGCGCCCGAGTCGGAAGAGTTCCTGGAAGAGGCTGCGCTGGAAGCCACTGAAGCGGTCACCGAAGCAGCGACAGAGATCGCGACCGAAGATGCCACCGAAGCGCCGACCGATAGCGCAACCGAGGCGCCGCCCACGGAACCACCGGCCACTGACCCGCCGGATGATGACCCCACCGAACCTCCCGCGACCGATCCGCCTCCGAGTGAGCAGCGCGAATTTTCGCGATAGAAATTTCCGCTCAGATACGGAGATAGCTCGGAACCATGATGGAGTGACATGAAGCGAATCGCCAGCACTTTTCTCATTTTCCTGTTTTTGTTGAGCGCCTGCGCACCAGCAGTCACGCCGGCCGCGCCAAGCTCCACGCCCAAGCCGGCTACGGCAACCGCCAGATCTACGGAAGCAGAGGCGCCCAGCCCGACCGCCAAACCCTCGCAAACGGCAACCCCGTCCCCCGTCCCGACGCCGAGCCGCATGGCCGCAATCTCGCAGGTCGAGCCGTTGGTGGAGGCGCGCACATCCGCCAGCCTGGACTTTGAATCCGCATCGCCCGGCCTGAGTCTGCCTGTGGGCGGCGAAGCGCGGACCGGCGAGAACGGCCGGGCGCGCATCGACCTTGCCCCCGATGGGACGATCATCCGCCTTGCGCCCGATTCGCATTTCAGCGTGATGGAATTGGAGCAAGCCGATGGAAGCCCGTTCACCCTGCTCGAGCTTTTCTTTGGGAAGATCTTCATCATCCTCTCCGGCGGCGAGCTCGAAGTGCAATCACCGAGCGGCGTGGCCTCGGTGCGCGGAAGCATGTTGAGCGTGGCCTATGACCCATCCACGAATACGATGACAGCCACGTGTCTTGAAGGCCATTGCGGTTTACGTAACGAGACCGGCCGCGTGGACCTGGTGGCCGGGCAGGCCGCGGACATCCGTGACGGGGTGCTCTCACGCGAACCGCGCGATCTGAACGAACAGGAAATGCTCGACTGGCTGGAGTTTGTGCCCGAGATGAAAGATTACCCGGATCTGGCGTACGTGCTGCAAACACGGCTGAAAAGCCTGCGTGATGGTATCAGCGTTCCGAAAACCCCGCGCTGGCCGCGCCGATAGAAAGAGTGTGATATGAAACGAAATACCATCGGAATCCTTGCCATGCTTGCCGCGGCGAGCGCCGCCGTGTTTGCGTTGAATCGTTCCGCGCCGCAGACGGTGGAAGTGCCGCCCACTGAAACGATCGCGGCGGCCAGCGAGACGCCGACCGTCACTGCGGAGTACAAGCCATGCTATTTCGTTTGGGCCACGCAAGAGTTGCCGGAGATCCAGCAGGAATTTCAAAGCGCGGTGCAGGGACTCTTCCCCGAGGCCGAGGCGCGCGCGAACGCCTATGGCGAGAATTGCGTTGCGGAGGACGGGTCGTTCACTTTCGGCGCAATGGAAACCGATTTTTACGTCCGCGTGCCTGTGAAAGATACAAGCGATGACGCCGCGCTGGGCGAGATCGTGGAACGCGTGGTGAGGCTGGTCTTTGAGCGGTTCCCCCGCCCCAAGGTGCCCGGACCAATGG
>CAYNQA010000288.1:0-4210 GCA_964399225.1 uncultured Anaerolineaceae bacterium | reverse complement strand
GTACACAGGTACACAGGTACACAGGTGTGGGTTGAACGTGTTTACGTGTCTACGTGTGTACTTACACGATGCGCCCGTTTTGTCCGTTGATCAACACGTGGAGCAATTTGCCCTGGCTTTGTATCTCTGTCAGCCAGACGGGGAGCAGGACGAGTTTGAACGATTCCACGCTCATGCCGGCCGACGAGAGGCGCATATTCTCGAGGATGTAAGTGTGGGTGAGTTTGTCTGTGTACAGGCGCACAGTCTGTGCGCGCGCTTCCAGCGAGGCGTCGCTCATCGAGATGTCGTAGATCTCGGCAGGCCAGTCGGCCAGGTAGCGGGCATCATAGGGCTGGACCGTTGACTCGGTCAGTTCGAAGGATGGCAGGATGCGGTTGAGGATCGCGGCGTTTTTTTTGCTGGCGGGGATGGTGAGGTCGTTGATGAGCACCGGGTATTGCTCGTTCACACGCACCACGCGGCGGGTGCGCGCGTTGCGCTGATGGCCGAACCCCTGCGGTTCATCGTATTCGATCTTTTCGCCGCTGACATTGATGCTGCCGGCGAGATCGAACGTCCAGACGGGGAGGTAAGCTCCGCGAGGTTGATCCACTTTCCGTTCGGGGCGGATGCGGCTCGCTTCCACCCACTGGACGAGGGACTGGATCGCGCCTCGCTGGGTCAGTGCGTGCGGGACAATTCCATCAGGTTCGAGCAATTCGCGCGACTCGTCGAGACGGACGACGTGCGGCGAATCGCAATAGGCGCACGAGGAGGAGAGCACGCCCGGCGCGAGGAAAAATTCCGCGCCGCAGCCATCGCAATGGAAGACCTGCGTGGCGACCGGTTTGCGATGTCCCTTTGCGGTGGCCATGGCAATGAAGAAATCTTTTTCATTGGCGGCCTGGCCGTTGGCGAGCGAGTCGTTGTAGCCGCAGTTCTCGCAGACCAGCGACCTTCCATCCGGGGCGAAGACGCGCCGTGCGCCGCATTGCGGGCAGGTGAAACGATCGGCTTTGGCTTGTTGGGGGTCGTTGGCTTGCGAAGGGAGGTTGTCGGCAACGACGATATCTTCAGGTTTGAGCTTGCCGTCGAGGATGGCAAGTGCGCGGCGGGCCTCGGCGTGCGTGGTGTCGTAGGCCAGCACGGTCTCAAGGTGGTCGCGTTTTTCTTTAGGATCGTCGGTGGTTTGGCTGAGGATGTAATGCGCCTTGACGCGCGTCTCGGTATCGTCCACCAGCATCAGTGCGCGTTCGGCATATCGGCGCGCGAGACTTTTGTCGCCGGTTTTGAAATTGATCCAGGCTTCGTGGACGAGTTCGTTGTCGCGGTTCATGGGGGTGGGTACATACGTACACAGGTAGACAGGTACACAGCTGACGTGTATACGTGTCTACGTGTTTACCTGTGTACTTCTCTCTCGCACCAACGCATCCGTCATCTTGACGACACGGCTGATGGGCTGGACATCATGCACGCGGACGATGTCGGCGCCGCGGGTGATGCCGACCGCCACGGTGGCGGCGGTGCCTTCCATGCGTTGGGAGGGGGGCAGGTCGAGGGTGTAGCCGATGAAAGATTTGCGCGAGGGTCCGAGCAGGACGGGGAAGCCGAGTGCGCGGATCTCGTCGAGGCGGCGGATCAGTTCGAGGTTGTGTTCGACCGTTTTGCCAAACCCGATTCCGGGGTCCAGGATGATGCGCTCGTCGGGGATGCCAGCGCGGCGGGCGATGGCGACGGAGTCCATCAGTTCGCGTTTCACATCTTCCATTAGATTTTCGTATTCCGAACCGGTGTACGCATTGCCGAGACGTTCCTTCACTTCCACGTTGGCGGGGTTGCTGCGGTTGTGCATCAGGATGACCGGGACTTTGTGCCTGGCGACCACCCCCGCGAGGTCCGGGTCGGCGCGCAAGCCCCATACATCGTTGACGATGTGCGCGCCCGCGTTGAGGGCGGCCTCGGCCACATCCGCTTTGTAGGTGTCGATGGAGATGAGCGTATCGGGGAATTCACGCGCCAGCATTTCGATGACCGGCAGGACGCGCTCTTTTTCGGTTACAGCATCTACGGGCGCCGAGCCGGGCCGGGTGGATTCTCCGCCCACATCGAGGATGTCACACTTCGAGGCCAGAAATCCGCGTGCCTGTTCGCGCATCGGCTCGAGCGGATCGTTCGACTCGATCATGGCGAGCAGGCCGTCCCCCGAAAACGAATCAGGCGTGACGTTGAGGATGCCCATCACATACGTGCGGGAGCCCCAGTCGAAGGTGTGGTTGGCAACTTCTAATGGTTTCATGAAAAGAGAAATTGGAGTGCAGGCTTCAGCCTGCGATGCGGGCTAAAGCCCGCACTCCGTTCTTATTACGGAATCTGATCCAGCGGGCGGGCGAGCCAGGCTTCGGCTTCGTTGATGTCGGTGAAGATCTTCATCGCAGCGGCAGTTTCGGGCAGGGCCAGCGCCGCCACAGTGCGGATGGCTGTGGCAACTCTCTCGTCGGCAACCACCACAGCAAGACGGATGTTGCGCGCTGATGGGTCGCTGTTCGCGTCCACGGCGGCGCGGATGGCCTTCTCGTTGATATCCTTCACCGCGCGCAGGTCATACAGGTTGCGCGTGCGGCGGTCGGAGCCGAGCAGGTGCTCGAGTGCGAAATCATGCCAGGCTTTGATGGTCGCATCGGTGAGGTCGGTAAAGGTCAGGGTCATGCCGCCATCGCCGCGGCGAACCACGGTCAGGCCGACGCCGGGAGCGGGAGTCCAGTTGAGCGGTTTGGGTTGGGTCATGTCGCCTCCAGAGGGTGTATTCAGATTATACGTGATAAAACCGTCAATGAATGGATGCCATAAAGGCTTGCACCAATGCCTCATCCCACGAATTGACTCCGCCCTGCACGATGAGCAGCACGTTGCCGCTTTTGCCTTTGAACGATGTGGTCAACTGCCGCGACCGGTATCCGTTTCGGCTGAGCGACTCCATGACGAGCACATCCACGGTCTGGCCGTTGACGGTGGTCTGGTATTGGTCGGTGGTTGTCCATTGGGTGGCCGAGTCGCCGCTGTTTTGTTCGAAAGTTGGCTGCATATCCTCGACCATCTTGCGTGTGTTGACGTTCATGAACCATTGATAATGGATCAGCATGAAGGTTGGCGCATCCACGGCGTCTTCGTTGCTGATGAGTGCCATTTGATACACAACCACGTCGGTGGCGGAAGTTTCGGCATAACCGGGCGGGAGTTCATAGTCCACGATCGAACGTGCCACCGCCACAGGGTCCTGCTGTCCGTTCGCGGCCTGGCTAAGTTTGTTGTAGGCAAAATCCAATCCCAGCCCGAGCACCACGGCTCCGCATAAACACAGACCAAGCAACGCCCCCACCCATAAAAGAACTTTGACTGTTTTGTTCATCGAAACCTTCCATCACTAAAACGGCACAGATAAGATGTCATTCCGTATTCGCAGGCGGCTGGACGATCTCCATCAGCAGCCCCATCTCGGCCAGCGCGGCTTCCACTTTGGGCAACGCCCCTGGCTTGACGATGATCGCCGTCGGGCCGAGGATCTCGCCGAGGAAGCGTGCCGCCTTCGAAGCGCGCAACTCCTCCATGACCTCCGGGCGGGCCACCCGTAGCACGGTGAGACTTTCCGCACGCGCCTCACTGCCATTTGCCTCCCAGCGGTTAAGCGACTTGACCAACGTCGGGGGCACGTTTCCGCTAGTGTGCTTTGCGAGCAAGGAAAGCAATTGCAAAGCTTTCAATCCCTGCTCGTTGGCGTGTTTGAGCGAACGTGCGCTAAAGTGATAAATGTAGTCGTCAGCTTTGGGTTCGTCCCACTCACAAAATCGCGCGACCTGATAGCGGACAACCCGCGGGGCGAGCCGGGCTACGGTGATCTTTCCGTTTGAAGCTATGGCGATCTTGCCTTTTTCCGGCGATGGGATTCGCGAAAGTGCGGACCGCACGCGGAAGGCGGTGAAGTCTTTGCCTTCTTCGGGAGCGGCCAGATCAACCATTCCGAACCAATGCAGGAGTTGAATGAAGAAGCGCACGAGCGCGCCGTCCACCGAGTCCCAGTAGGCGAAGCCGCGCAGGAACTGTCCGTCGGAGGCGCGTTTGATGAACCACGAGTCGTAATCCCCGGCGGGACGTTGAAAGTCGGCATGCTTGAGTTTGAGGTCGCGCAGAAAGGCGGGGAAACTCCACCACTGGTTTTCGGGGATGGCCT
>CAYNQA010000287.1:0-4244 GCA_964399225.1 uncultured Anaerolineaceae bacterium | reverse complement strand
CACATCCCTTCGGGATTACAAAACCATATTCCGAAAATATAAAGGTATTACCTTGCGGCAATACCTTTGATGTTGAATCACTTTTGCCAGATGGAATCGGGCCGCGCCATTTGCGCCACAATATCGAACGAGGAAATGATACCGAGCGGGAAGGCCTCTGGGTTTTTATCGTCCACCACGACGAGGCGATGATAATGATTATGAATCATCTTGTCGGCGGCTTCGCGCAGACTGGCGTGGATATCGATCGTCAGTGCGGGGTGCATTACGTCGCTGACAGTCATGGTCTCGTCGATGCCGTTTTGAATGTAGGGGAGTAGTCCGCGTCCGCTGACGACACCCAGAGGTCTGCCGTGTGTGTCCACGACCAGAACCGAGCGCCAGCCTGCCTGCGTCATGGTGCGCGCCGCGGAGCGGATGGGCGTCTTGTCTCGGCAGACGAGGATCGCGTCAGACATGACATCGCCCACGATCTCGCGCCGCGGCTCCTCGTCACGCGCGAGCGATGCAACAAAGTCTGAGATCGAGATCACGCCGGTAGGTTGTCCATTTTCAGTGACGAGGAGACGGCTGATCTGCTTTTCCAGAAGAACGCGCACAGCCTCTGACAGAGGCATATCCGCCTCCACCGAAACAACGGGCGTAGACATCAGGTCTGCAGCGGTCAGCTTCCGCATGACGGTCAGGGATTCTGGATCGGAGGAGAGCCATTCACCAGCCAGCAGGTCGGTGTCGGAGATCAGCCCCAGGGCGCGTCCATCGCGGTCACTGACAACCAATGCATGAACGTGATGTTGATCCAACAACACGGCTACCTGCCCAAGCGTGGCGCTTGGTCGGCAAGTGAGCAAACTACGGTGCATGAGGTCGCGGACGGTGTGTGCCATGGTAACGCCCGCATTATACTAAAAAGACAAAATCTTGCAAAGTTCATCACATTCTTATATAATGTTCGAGCAAAAGTTTTCATTTTCCGTCATTGAAGAAGCCAGGTTTCCCCGCCTTAGGCGGAAACCTGGTTTCTGAATTCGAGAGGCTCATGGGCAAACCCCTTATCCCAGCACAGAGGCGAGAGCGAATTCAGGAATACCTGGTGATCCATCAGATCGCCCGCATTGGCGACCTCTGCGCTCTGCTCGAAACGTCTGAGGCCACCATTCGCCGCGACCTTGAACGATTGGAAGGGGACGGTGTTCTCGAGCGCACTCACGGGGGGGCGATTCTCAACCAGCGCTTGACCGCCGAACCTGAATATCTGCAACGAGTTCAAAACCACCCTGAAGAAAAACATCGCATTGGTGCACTTGCTGCTTCGTTGATCGAAGATGGCGATATCGTCTTTGTAGACAGTGGTACCACAACAACGCAAGTGCTTCTCAACATCCGTGCCAATCCCAGCGTGACCGTATTTACGAACAATGTGAATGCAGCCCTGGAACTTGGCGACGCTGGATTTCAACATCATCTGCTCGGAGGTGAATACCAGCCGCGTTCGAAATCCACCGCGGGACGCTTCGCCCTCGAGAACCTGCGCCAGGTGTACGCAGATAAAGCCATCATCGGCGTGGATGGGATCAGCCTGAAGCACGGTTGCACCGTCCCGACCAACACTGAGGCGGAAGTGATCCGTATGATGATCGAACGCACGAAAGGCAAGGTGATCGTCGCCGCCGATCATAGCAAGTGGGGTGTCGTGTCCAATTTCCAAATCGCCTCGATCGATGAAGTGGATGTACTTGTCACGGACGAAAAATTCAGCGCGTCGGCCATTGAAGATTTATCCGTGCATTCGGTGCAAGTGTTGATCGCGGCAACATCCCAGGAAAAAGCCTGACGGTAAGCCTGCTTTATCATCTCATTTTCCTTAACGGACAGAAAGCGTAGAGAATATGGCGATCATTGATGAAGTGGTAGCAAAGGTTCAAGACTGGCAGGGCAGGTCTGTTTCCATCCAACCGCTTTCAGGCGGGTTGACCAACGCCAACTATAAAGTTGAAGTGGATGGGACCCCGTATTTCGTGCGTGTACCCGGCGAAAGCACCGAATTGCTGGCGATTGACCGTGCCAATGAATATCACAACTCGAAAGCCGCAGCGCAGGCCAATGTCGCGCCGAAAGTTTTGCATCACCTGCCCGAGTACAGCGTGATGGTTCTCGAATTTTTGACGGGGAAAACGATGTCGAAGGATTCGCTCAATGCGGATGGCATGCCCACGCGCATGGCGAAGGTCATCAAAAAGTTGCACGGAGGCCCTCGTTTTCTGACGGACTTCAATATGTTCCGCTTGACCGAGTATTACCTGAAGATCTGCGCCGAGCGCAATATTCGCATCCCCGATGGTTACCATGACCGCATGGCGACAGTCGCGAAAATCGAACAGGCGATGAATGTCAAGCCACTGGCGACTGTCCCGTGCAACAATGATTTGCTTGCCGAAAATTATATTGACGATGGCAGGCATCTCTGGTTGATCGATTACGAATACAGCGGTAACAACGATCCGACTTTCGAGTTGGGCAACACCTGCCAGGAAATGCAGTTTAGTGAGGAGCAAATTCGCGAAGTCTGCGCTGCGTATTTTGGCGAGGCGACGCCGTCCATGATCGCGCGCATGAAGTTGAACATGATCATGTCGGATGTTGGTTGGGGATTGTGGGCGGCGATCCAGGCAAAGATATCGAAGATCGATTTTGATTTTTGGGGATGGGCGATCGAGAGGTGGGGACGCGCTGTCGAAAAAATGGATTCGACGGAGTTTGAGGGATGGCTGGAGGCAGTAAACACGTAGACAGGTACACACGTAAACACGTACATACGTAACACGGCGCCGTTGCCCCAGTATACTTGTGTAATTCATCGAAGAGAGAATATGACAGAGAGAAAACCACTGTATGAATCGCCAGGTGAAAATGGTAAACGTGGATTTGAGGATTTGGATTGCTACCAACTCGCGTTGGAAGTGATGGCGAAGGTACATGCGTTTTCGAAAACTCTGCCTTCGGATGAAAAATACGATATGTATTCTCAAATCCGCCGTTCCTCGAAAAATGTGACAGGCAATATCGGTGAAGCATATGGACGCTACCACTATCTCGACAGCCTGCACTACTATTCCATTGCCCGCGGCGAGTTACTGGAAACATTGGCTCGGTTAATTGATGCACGTGTATTGAATTACATCGCCCAGCCAGAGTTTGATTCGCTTTACAAGCTTATCCGTCAGGCTGAACAAGCTCTCAATGGTTTTATGTCTTATGTCCGCCGTCAACGTGCAGGTTCGCAGGAATACGGTGACAAAAAAGTTAGCGATGACCAGACAGAGTACAACCCATTTCCATTTGACGATGAAAACATGGAAATGGATACAAACCAAATCTAGTAGACCTGTATACCTGTGTACGTGTGTACCTGTATACGTGTCTACTCCGAAGGAGAACCATGAAAGACCAGGCAGAGATCGTTGTCATCGGCGGAGGGATCGTCGGCGCGCAAGTTGCATACCATCTGGCGAAGATGGGGAAGAAGGATGTCGTTCTCGTGGAGAAGGGCGAGATCGCCAGTGGCGAGTCATCGCATGCCGAGGGGTTGGTCACGCAGTTCGCCACGTCGCAGACCATGCTCAAGTTCCGCATGTACAGCATCGAGTTGTACAGCGAATTGGGACTGTTCGATCACGTCGGCAGTCTGCGAGTCGCATCCACAAAAGAATCGTTGCTCGATCTGGAGCGCAGCGTCAGCCGCGCCAAAGCGCTGGGATTGGATTGCGAAGTCATCGGTCCCGAGGAAGCGGTGAAGCACATGCCGCAGATCACGAAAAAGGATCTTTACGGCGGCATCTACCTCCCGCGCGATGGACAGCTCGATCCGTATACCACCACGACCAGCATGGTCAACTTTGCGAAACAACTTGGCGTCACGGTCTACACCAACACGCGCGTGACGGGCATTAAAGTCTCCCCGAAGGGAGAGATCACCGAGGTGGTGACCGATAAGGGGTCGATCCGATGCGAGCTGGTCGTCAACGCCGCGGGCATGTGGGCGCCGCGCATCGCCGCGATGGCGGGACTCTACTTCCCGACCACGCCCGTGGATCATCAACATATCGCGTTGAAGGCTGTGCCCGGTCATGAGTTCGACACAAAAACACCGTGCCTGCGCGATCCAGAAAACCTCGTCTATATGCGACAGGAGCAAGGCGGGCTTGTCATTGGCGGTTATGAGGGAAATCCGCTCGCGCGTTGGA
>CAYNQA010000286.1:0-4256 GCA_964399225.1 uncultured Anaerolineaceae bacterium | reverse complement strand
AAAGGGCGGAGGAGGCCGTGGGGGCTTATAATTCCGACATGCCCACCATCCGATTCCCCGCCGCTATGAAATATTACACCGAGGACCGCGCCGAAGTGGAAGTGACCGCTTCGACCGTCCGCGAGGCGGTTGAGGCCGTTGCGCAGCGTTACCCCAAACTGCGCCCCCACGTCTTCGACGCGCAAGGACAGATCCGCCGCCACTTCAACGTCTTCGTCAACGGGGAGCACATTCGCACGCTGAACGGCCAGGAGACCGCACTTAAAGAGGGCGACAAGGTCATTCTTATGGCAACTTCGGCAGGCGGGTAAGAGAAATCTGTATCAGGGCTTCAAACTGGCATGAATTATTGTCTTGACAGCGAAAGCGAAATCCATAAAATACGGCACAATATGAAAACTGAAATAAACATACATTGCTTGTGTCTGGGGCGGGGTTCGTAACCGCCGCCTGAGACTCTCGTAGCAGTCAATCTCTCAAGACGGCGCAACGACCCCCGCATGTCCTTCGGCATGATGGCTGGCGTTTGTTCGCCGTCTTTTTGTTTAGATTGGCTGCATTATTTTTTTAAAGGTAACATGACACTACTTCACCAAAACTACGTCGCAATTCAAACCCCATCTCTGGACGGGATCTTTACCCTGGTTGGGAATACGCCTCTCCTGCCGTTGCGCCGCGTGACCCATCGGCATGGGGCAGGAAAAACCTCCAGCCTGTCCCCGCGTGTGCAGGTCTTTGCGAAAGCCGAGTGGTTCAACCCCGGCGGCTCGATCAAAGACCGCCCGGCCCGCAACATCATCCAAACGGCCATCGCAAAGGGCGACCTCAGCCACGGCAAGCGCCTTCTCGATTCCACTTCCGGCAACATGGGCATCTCGTATGCCACTTTCGGGGCGGCGCTGGGAATCCCCGTAACGCTCGCCGTGCCGGCCAACGCCAGCCCGGAGCGCTTATCCCTGCTGCGCGCGTTAGGTGCGGAGGTCATTTTGACTGACCCGTCCGAAGGATCTGACGGTGCCATCCTGATGGCGCGCCAACTTGCCGCAGAGCGCCCCGACCGGTTCTGGTATGCCAATCAGTACAACAATCCTGCCAACCCACAGGCGCACTACCTGACCACCGGCCCCGAGATCCTTGCGCAAACCAATGGTGAGGTAACTCACTTTGTTGCAGGCCTCGGTACCTCGGGTACCTTGATGGGTACCGGCCGCTATTTGCGGGAAAAATTGCCGCAGGTAAAGATCATCTCCTTTGAGCCGGATGCAGCCTTCCACGGTCTCGAGGGCTTGAAGCACATGCCGACCGCCATCAAGCCGGGCGTGTACGATGAATCGTTCGCGGATGCCCGCCTCGCGGTCCGCACGGAAGCGGCACACGAGATGACACGTCGGTTGGCGCGAGAGGAAGGCTTGTTTGTGGGCATTTCGTCGGGGGCGGCGGTAGTCGCAGCCTTGGATGTTGCAGGTCAGTTGGATGAAGGTGTAGTGGTAACAGTCCTCCCGGATGCGGGCTACAAGTACTTGAGTGACAAGGCTCTATGGAGGGCTGAGTGATGTTGCAGTTACCCTCGGATGTGCTCGCGCAGATCCACGCACACGGGGAAGAGGCCTACCCCGAAGAGGGCGCGGGTTTCCTCTTGGGCGTGGATGGTGAATCCCGCCGGGTGGTGAAGATATTTCCCCTGCCCAATGTGCGCGAGGATTCAGCCCGCCACAACCGTTATTTGATCTCCCCCGGAGATTATCTCAAAGCCGAAGATGAGGCAGACCGCCTTGGGTTAAGCCTGATCGGTGTGTTTCATTCCCACCCCGACCATCCCAATCGGCCCTCCGAATTTGATCGCGAATGGGCGCAGCCGTTTTTTTCGTACATCATCACCAGCGTGGATCTCGGCAAAGCCGTGGAAAGCCGTTCGTGGAAATTGGCGGAAGACCGTTCGCAATTTACCGAAGAAGAAATTCAAACCCCAAATGGAAAAGAGTAGAATAGATATGTCAACCTTGAAGATCCCATCTCCGCTGCGAAGTTATACCAACGGCATGGCCGAAGTTACTGTGCATGGCGCAACCGTTGGCGAGGCCATGAAGAGTCTGGTCGAGCAATTTCCCGCCTTGCTGCCGCATTTATACAACGGCGATCATACGCTTCGTCCATTCGTCAATCTGTTTCTTGGTGAGAATAACGTCAAGGACCTGCAGGGACTCGAAACGCCTCTTGCTGATGGTTCCACACTGCGCCTGATTCCCTCTATTGCTGGAGGTTCGTATGTCGATTGAACTTTCCCACGAAGAGATCCTGCGCTACTCCCGTCACTTGCTGATCCCCGAGGTCGGACTGCACGGACAGGAAAAGCTAAAAGCCTCCTCCGCGCTGGTCATTGGCACGGGCGGACTCGGTTCCCCGGTCGCGCTTTACCTCGCTGCGGCGGGTGTCGGTCGTATCGGCCTCGTGGACTACGACGTGGTCGACTCGACCAATCTCCAACGTCAGGTCATTCATGGCACGAGCACGGTTGGCAAACTCAAAGTCGAATCCGCCCGCGAGCGTTTGCTCGATCTCAATCCGCTGATCCAGGTGGACGTCTATAACGAACCGTTCACCTCCGCCAACGCGATGCGCATCGCCAAAGACTACGATGTGCTCATCGACGGCACCGACAATTTTCCCACCCGCTACCTCACGAACGATGTTTGTGTGTTTCTTGGCAAGCCGAACGTCTACGGCTCGATCTTCCGCTTTGACGGTCAGGCCAGCGTCTTCTATGCCAAGGAAGGTCCGTGCTACCGTTGTCTCTTCCCCGAACCGCCCCCGCCGGGACTGGTCCCTTCGTGCGCGGAAGGCGGTGTGTTGGGCGTGCTCCCTGCCACCATTGGAAGCATCCAAACCACCGAAGCGCTTAAACTCCTGCTCGGCATCGGCGATCCGCTGATCGGTAAACTCCTGCTCTACAATGCCCTCGACATGTCTTTTGAGTTCGTCAAGTTGAAAAAGAATCCAAACTGCCGTGTTTGTGGTCCCAACGCTGACGTGAAGGAGTTGATCGACTACGAGGAATTCTGCGGCGTGCCCGGTCACGACCATGAGGAAGGCTCAGCCGGGGCTGGCTGGGACATGACCGCCATCGAGCTATCTGAACGATTGAAAAACAACTCGCTTAAGCTGTTGGACGTCCGCGAGCCGCATGAATTGGAAATTTCCGCCCTGCCAAACGCGGTCAACATTCCGCTGGGCGAACTGGCCGGGCGACTCTCTGAACTGGATAGCGCCGAAGAGATGGTTGTCTTCTGTAAACGCGGATCACGCTCTGCGCGCGCTATTGAGATCCTCTCCAGTGCCGGGTTCAAGAAGATGAAGAACCTCAAAGGCGGCATCAATGCCTGGGCGGAGGAAGTGGATACGAGCCTGCCCCTGTACTGAGAAGAGCAATTAGGTCTCCCGGCGTCGGTTTGCCGGGAGACCTTTTTTACGGCCGATGATATGCGGATACGAAAAGACGGTAAAATACCGCAAACCAAAGGAGACCGAATGCCTGCACTTATTCCATCTGATAAAACACGTGTATACGACAATATCCTGGGCGCGGTGGGACATACCCCGCTTGTGCGCCTCAGCCGCATCGGGCATGACCTGCCCGTGCCGCTGTATGCCAAACTGGAGTTCATGAACCCCGGCGGTTCGGTCAAGGACCGCGTGGGCGTGAACATCATCGAGCAAGCCGAGAAGCGCGGCGACTTGAAGCCCGGCGGCACCATTGTGGAGGCCACTTCCGGTAACACCGGCGTGGGTCTTGCCATCGCGGCAGCGCTCAAGGGGTACAAGACCATCTTCGTCATGCCCGACAAGATGAGCAATGAAAAGATCCTGCTTCTGCGTGCATACGGCGCCAAGGTGGTCATTACGCCTACCGCCGTCGGGCCGGATGACCCGCGTTCGTATTACGAAGTAGCGAAGAAATTTGCCCGCGAAACGCCCAACGCGATCCTTGCCAACCAGTATCACAACCCCGATAACCCGCAAACCCATGTGCTCTCCACCGGCCCCGAGATCTGGGAGCAGACCGAGGGACGTGTGACTGACGTCATCATCGGCATCGGCACCGGCGGGACCATCACCGGGATCGGGCGCTATCTCAAATCCAAGAATCCAAACATCAAGATCGTGGGCGTGGATATCGAAGGGTCGATCCTGACCGAGATCTGGCAAAACAACGGAGTGATCCCGTCTGGCGCATACCCGAAGACTTATAAAGTGGAAGG
>CAYNQA010000285.1:0-4258 GCA_964399225.1 uncultured Anaerolineaceae bacterium | reverse complement strand
TTCATCGGCTTCGGTAACGTTGCCAAATCTCTTGTCCACCTGCTCGAACGTAAACGCGGACTGCTCGAATCGAAATACGGGATCACCTATTCCATCACCGGCATCGCCACGGGGAGACATGGTTTCGCTGTGAATCCGAACGGACTCGACGTCCACAAAGTCCTCGACCTGATCGCCAACGGTCAATCGATCTCCCAACTTACCAATTCCCAATTCCCCATTTCCGACTCCCTCTCCGTCATCCAACACTCACAGGCTGATTTCATGTTCGAGAATTCGCCGGTCAATTACGAGACCGGCCAGCCCGCCATTGACCACGTCAAGGCGGCGTTGAACGCGGGCATGCACGTCAGTACGGCGAACAAGGGCACGGTGGTGCATGCGTATCGCGAGTTGACCTCATTGGCGAAGGCGAAAGGCAAGGTCTTCCGTTACGAGTCCACGGTGCTGGGCGGGACACCGGTCTTCGCCACGTTCCGCGAGGCCTTCCCGGCCGCGGAGCTGGTCAGCTTCAAGGGCATCATCAACGCCACCACCAACATCATCCTCTCGCGCATGGAAGACGGTGAGACCTTCGACCAGGCCGTGAAATACTGCCAGTCCATCGGCATCGCGGAGACCGATCCCTCCGGCGACGTGGACGGTTGGGATGCAGCCATCAAAGTGGCTGCGCTGGTCACCATTCTCATGGATACACCCTTCACACCCCAGCAAGTCGCGCGGACCGGCATCCGCGAGATCACGCCGGCGATGGTGAAGCAGGCGCGGGGTGAGGGGAAGCGCTGGAAACTGGTCGCTTCGGCGGAACGCGAGGCAGGCTTGATCCGGGCCAAAGTCGCGCCGGAGATGGTGGAACCGTCTTCGCCGCTGTATGGCATGATGGGCTCATCGACCGGCCTGACCTTCCGTACCGATGTCCTGCCCGATTACTCGGTGACTGTCTCTGAGCGGCCGGGCATGAAGGGCGGCCCTGAGGAAACCGCCTACGGGTTATTCGCGGATTTTGTAAACGCGGTAAAATGAAGCAGACATTATCCCGGAGAATGCTTTATGACCCTTCATGACCGCACATCGAACGCAGATTTAAGCCAGGGACAGATCAAACACATCGACTTCCGCATCCGCACCGACTTTGCCGCACGCGTGCTGGATGTGGAAGCCACCTATCAACTGAACGGGCCGGTGACCGGCTCGTTTCATTTGGATACCTTCAAACTCGACGTGCGAACCGCGCACGCGAACGGACGCGCCTTGCAGTGGGAAATGGGCGCGCACGATGAAGATCTCGGTTCACGCCTGACCCTGAGCGGGTTGCACAACGACCCGGCCTTCACTCTCACCTTCCGCACCTCGCCAGAGGCCACCGCCCTGCAATGGACCGACCCCGCGCAAACAGCGGGCGGCAAGCACCCCTTCCTCTTCAGCCAATGCCAGGCCATCCATGCGCGCAGTGTATTTCCGTGCCAGGACACACCCTCGGTGCGCTTCACGTACGCCGCCGAGGTGGAAGTGCCGCGCGGGCTGACCGCTGTCATGGCGGCCGAGCAGCTCGGAGGTCAGGGACGAGGCGGGTCGCTGATCTTCAAGTTCCGCATGCCCCAGCCGATCCCCTCCTACTTGTTCGCGATCGGTGTGGCCAATCTCGAGTTCCGCGCGCTTGGTCCGCGCACCGGCATCTATGCCGAACCCGAAACGATCGAAGCCGCCGCCTGGGAATTCGCCGAAAATGAAAAGCGCATGGTGCAGGCCGAAAAATTGCTCGGCCCGTATCTGTGGGGACGTTATGACCTGCTGGTGCTTCCGCCCTCCTTCCCGTTCGGAGGGATGGAGAATCCGCGCCTGACCTTTGTGACTCCCACCGCCATCGTCGGCACGCGCGGACAGACGAACCTGATCACGCATGAGCTCGCTCACGCCTGGACGGGCAACCTGATCACCAACGCCACCTGGTCCGACTTCTGGCTCAACGAGGGCTGGACCACTTACGCCGAGATGCGCATCACCGAGGTGCTCGAGGGCGCCGACTTCCGCGACCTGGTCTTTGTGTATCATTTGAACGAGATCCTGGACGCAATGAAGAACCGCATCGGCATGGATGCGCCGCAGACCCGCCTCAAGCGCACCGATGATGAAACCGACGACGGTTCGGGATCATTCAGCATCCCGTATTACAAGGGCGCGAGTTTCCTGATCGAATGTGAAAAAGCGGTCGGGCGCGAACGCTTCGACCCGTTCATCCACAAGTACACCGCAAAGTATCAGTTCCAGTCGCTGACGACCGAGGCCTTCCTTGAATTCTTCAAGGCCGAACTGCCCGAGGTCTTCGAGAAAGTGGACGTGCGCGAATGGATCTTCGGCCCCGGCATGCCTGCCAATTGGAAGATGCCCGAGTCGAAACTGTATAACGATGTGCAGGACGTTTTGAAGGAATACGGGCAGGGCAAACGTCCCGACAAGGCGCGCCTGCAAAACTGGCTCAGCGACCAGGTTCTGTGCTTCCTGCAGGGACTTCCGCCGCAGATCCCCGCCGAGGATTGTAAATATTTCGAGGATGCCCTCGACCTCGCGAAACGAAACGACAACCATTGCTATTCGCGTTTCTACTCCATCTGCATTGCCAGCGGCTACGAAGCGATCTGGCCGCGCGTGGAGGAATACGCCGCGCGGATCGGCCGCATGTTGTATGTCCTGCCGGTCATCCGCACCATCGCGGCAACCGAATGGTCACGCGGACGCGCGCGCGGATTGGTGGAGCGTGTGCGGGCGAAGCATCACCCCGTCACCGCATCCACAATGGAGCGCATGCTGGCCGCCGCCGGACTGTAAGCAAAGCGATCCGCAGATTTTGCTGATTTCGCAGATTGAAATAAAAAATCTGCGTCATCCGCGCGATCTGCGGATATTTTTTTTGGAGACCTTATGCCCGTCACTTCTCAACGCGCGCTCGATTACCTGACCGTGGAATGGCCTTCCTACGTTTCTGTCTTCAAATCCGCATCAGCAGAACGGCAGGCGGAGTTTTTACACGAGCAGGGGTATGTCCGCCTTGCGGACCTGCTCGCCCACGTCGCAGTCTGGTGGGAGGAGGCGTACGGCATCATGCTGGCCGCCGTCGAGGGGCGCGAAGTGGAGCGCAAGAAATATGACTTCGACCAGTTCAACGCGGCCGCCGTGGCGCGCTTCAAAGGTTCTTCCGAAGAGCAGGTGCTGGCTTTCTTTGAAGAGTATCGGCAGAAGTTCATCAATCTCCTGCGTGAACATCCCAATGCCGTAGAGCAACATCGTCTGGTTGCGCGCTGGTTCTATGCGGTCGTCATCCACCACGGAGGCGAACATGCCTTCGCTACCTCGCGCTTCCTGACCCTCGACTGGCTGTCCAACGACTGGGCCGAATACATCGCAGACTGGAAACCCCTGCCCGCGGAACGCCAGCAGAAATTCCTCGAGAAGCAGGGCTTCTCCCGCTTCCGCGACGTGGTTGCTCACCTGGTCGCCTGGTTCGAAGAGGCACACACCGGCATCACCGGTTTCGTCAATGACCCCGCGTACAAGCACCCCTCGCGCGACATCGACGCCTTCAATGCCGATGTGGTCGAGAAATACGGAGCGTGGCAGGAAGAAGATGTGTATGCGGCATTCGAGTCCGCACGAGTGAAGTTGGTGGGATTGGTCAACAGCCTCAGCGACGAGATGCTCTGGAAGCCGCGCGTGCAAAGCTGGCTGATGGGCGACGTGATCGAGCATTACTTCGAGCATGAGCTGTAAACAGTTTCATAACAAAAACGACTGGCTTCCTCAGCCAGTCGTTTTTTATTTACGCAATGTGCAGAATGCTCTCTTCGGTCTTTCCGTCCACCATCTCCAGCCTGCGCCAGGCGGAGTTGTCGTTGAGCGTGATCCAGCGGCGCTCCTCCATGCGGTAGAACCAGTCCTTATCCTGCTTGTAGATGATCTGGATTCCCGCCGCCTCCCAGATGTTCAAAATCTCGTTGCTGTGCGAATGGATCTGGTCGAAGTCCGTGGTGGCGCGTTGGCCCATCTCGCTGTACAGTCCGTTCAACTCCAACAGCATGGTATTCACGTCCGCGGGCATGGGGTCGGCTTTCAGGCCGATGCGGCGCGCCTCTTCCATCAGGATGGGATAGTTGTGCGAGGGATACTTCGAGTTGAGCGTGCTGGCGATCTGGTCCGCCACTTTCTCTTCCTTGATGTGATAGGCCAGAAGCTCCTTGCACAACATGATCGAAAGCGACTCGGC
>CAYNQA010000284.1:0-4287 GCA_964399225.1 uncultured Anaerolineaceae bacterium | reverse complement strand
GCGGACAACGCCTGATCTGGTACACGCCCACGCAGTATTGTCACTTCGACCCGACCCAGCTCAACCTCGGCGTGAAGGGCTGCACCGCATCGCTCTACAGCATGTGCATCGAGTCGAACGGAAACGTCCTGCCGTGCCAGTCCTACTATCACTCCCTCGGCAACATGCTGACCGACTCGTGGGACTCGATCTGGAACCATGAACTCTCGATACGCCTGCGTGAACGCCGTGGCCTGCCCGAACTGTGCACCTCCTGTTCGATCGTCTCGGAATGCGGCGGCGGATGTCCGTTGCGCTTTGAGAGTCACCGCGAGACATTCGGCGTCAACACTGAGGTCGTCCCGCTGACCGTGCTGGCATAAACGACACGCCAGCGCGTGAGTGACGTTCTCAAAGAAGAAGGCGCCAGGGCGTGCAGGTGTGACGATGCGTAACATGAGTAATAAACGAGGTCTGGATGAACGAACACGAATGGATTAAAGAATTCCCCGCCGCGATCACCGTCTGTGATGCGGAGGGCATCCTGCTCGAGATGAACGACAAGGCCGCCAAAACGTTCGAGAAGGAAGGCGGACGGAAGTTGATCGGCTCGAACATGCTCGATTGTCACCCCGAGCCGTCACGCACCAAGACCGAACGTTTGCTCGCCGCGCGCACGAAGAATGTGTACACCATCGAAAAGAACGGCGTGAAGAAAATGATCTATCAATCGCCGTGGTATAAGAATGGAGAATACGCTGGCTTCGTGGAACTCTCGCTCGAGATCCCCTTCGGAGACCTGCCTCACTTTATTCGTTCTTAGAAATTCATCCTTCCGCTTTCACCCTTGCCATGGAACTCTACTACCTGCTCGCTTTCCCCGATCCCACCGAACGCACCGCCTCGCCTGCCGAGCAGTTCAAGGGTTTAAAAGACGCGCCCTACTTCCAGCCGATAGACATAGACGTGGTCACTCTCGGCGAAGAGACGCTCGTCATCGAGGGCCACGCCGTCACCGCCATGCGCCAGCAATACGATGAACGCGTGCAAATGGTGGAATGCCGCTTCGATTTGAAGGACCCCTTCGCCGCCTCCGTGTTGCAGGAACGTGTCCGCATTCAGGCCGCCTTGCAGAGCCGCTTCATCCCTCTCGAGTTTCGCCAGAATGGGTTGTTCGAGGAATACTCCATCCTGCTGGTGACGCAAGCCAGGCCCAACCCCGATCAGTGGATCGAAAAGAACGCCATCGAACTGGCTAACTTCATGCGCTCCCAGCGCGAGGTCTTCGACAAAAGCGAGACCGAAGACATTTTGCTCTCGCGCGTGCGCTACTCGAAGCGCGAACTCACCCTCGTGGATTGGGAGGGCGCCGTCATCATCGCCCCCGAAGGCGATTTTGAATCAGACGTGGCCCTGCTCAAGATCGGCAATTACCAGATCCTGCGCTACCGCATGTTGGACCAGTCGCTGGAGACCATGCTCGACCGCATCCGTGAGGAGTTCCTCGAGAACAAACGCCGCCCCCTGCGGCCCGGACCCACGCGCAGCAAGATCCGCCAGATCATCCAGCACCGCCTCGAAGTGATGCTCGACTTCGAGCGCATCGAACAAAGCCTGTTGCTCATCGGCGATTGGTACACCGCCAAGCTTTACGAGGTCATCCGCGACGAGTTCTACCTCGAAGATTGGAAATCCTCCGTCCGCGACAAACTCGACAACGTGCAAAGCATCATCAGCACCATTCAGGAAAACTTTTCGCTCACATGGTCCGGCCTGATGGAGCGACTCGAACTCGTCGGCTGGATCGTTTTACTCGTCGGTTATTTCGTCCTGTTCTTCCTCGAAGATCTCGCTATTTTCAAATGACCCTCATGCCTTCTCTCGATGATGGGAGAGGGCAGGGTGAGGGCCAAGGAGCCGCCATGAAAATCTTCAACCGCCTCGCCGACCAGTTCAAAAAGGTCCAGCCATTGCCGGAAGGTCTCTACCACAAGCAGATCGAAGGCCAGCCTTTGCGTCTGCATTTGCGTTTGCGCAACGATGGTTCAGGCCTGCTCATCCTCAATGCGTCCACGGTGCTGCAGCTCAACCCCACGGCGGCCGAATACGCCTATCACTACATCAAGGGGACATCTCCCGCCGATGCGGCCAAAGAGGTCGCGGCGCGTTATCGCACCTCGCGTTCGGTGGCGATGGAAGATTACACCGACTTCTCAAACCGCATCCAAACGCTGATCGAGACTCCCGACCTCGACCCCGTTTCCTACCTCGACTTTGAGCGGGTCGCGCCGCACTCGGCCGACCTGACCGCCCCCCTGCGCCTCGACTGCGCCCTGACCTATAACGTCACTCCCGGCACCAAGCCAGAAGCGGCTCCCTCGAAACGAGTCACCCGCGAACTCACCACCGAAGAGTGGACCTCCGTTCTCGACAAGGCCTGGCTGGCGGGCATTCCGCACATCACCTTCACCGGCGGCGAACCCACCCTGCGCGCAGACCTGCCCGCTTTGATCGCCCACGCCGAAAAGAACGGACAAGTCTGCGGCCTGCTCACTGACGGCATGAAACTGGCCGATAAGAAATATTTGAACGAACTGCTCCAGACCGGCCTCGATCACATTTTGCTGATCCTCGACCCGAAGAAGAACGAAGCCTGGAAAGCCATTCAAAACATCGTACCGGAAGATCTCTTCCTCACTGTGCATGTCACGGTCAGCCAGAAGACCGTCAAAGACGCGGAGAAGACGGTCCGCAAACTCGCTGAATTGGGAGTCCATCACCTCTCGCTCAGCGCGCCCGAGAAAACATACCTCGGCGATATGCTTGCCCTGCAGACCACGGCCAACGAACTTGGCTTCACCCTGCATTGGGACCTGCCCGTGCCCTACTCCGAGAACAACCCCGTGGCTGCAGAGACGGAAGAGGAACAAGTCCCTTCGGGGGCGGGGCGCGCCTGGCTCTACGTGGAACCGGATGGCGACGTGCTGCCCGCTCAGGGTCAGGCTGGAAGCGTGCTTGGCAACATCCTCGCCGATCCGTGGGAAAAGTTGTATCATCCATAAACTGTCAGCGCGCACGAAGAGGAGGACTATGAAACGCCAACCCATTTTCATCATCATTCTGCTGGCCGCTTTTTCGCTGGCCTGCATGACCGTGCAGAGTATCTTTGTGCCGGTCACTCCCACGCTGATCCCCATTCCTGTCACGCCGGGCCAGCCGGTGGAGTGTAAGGACGAATCGTGCCTCGATGCCTGCCTTGGTCGTTTGAATAGCGTGCTCTCCGAGCCGATCGAGGATGTGGGCGGCGCGTATGCCGACAAGGACGCGCAGTTCAACCTCGTCAACTACACCGTGGAGGGCGATGCCATTTCGAACCCGGTGAAGTTGTATGTGCCCGCGGAATACAAAGCCTATCAGGAGGATACAACCCCGCATCAGGAGGCCTGGGATTTCTTCACCTTCATCGTCCCGGCCGAACAGCGCAAGTGGATCACGCAATACGTCATCTTCACCGATGGATCCTACAACACCCTCGCATGGGTGGACCGCGTGGAGTTCGGCGATAACTCGCGCTGGAAGCTCGGCGTGGACGTGCTCGATGCAAACAACCCGCTGCTGCTCACAACCACGGTGGTGCATGAACTCGGCCACCTGCTCACCCTCAATTCCGACCAGATCATCAGCGAGGAAGGGGAGGGCTACTCGGTGCATCAAAATGCCGACGTGTGTGCGCAATATATGTCCGACGAAGGATGCACCACACCCGAATCGTATTTGAACCAGTTCTACCAGTCGTTTTGGGTGAACCTGCACGAAGAGTGGATGGAAACGGTCTATAAACCGCATGCCTCATCCCCGGAGGAGTTCCGCTCGTTCGTGCAAACCTTCCACGATAATCACCCCGGCGAATTTGTCTCGGACTATGCCGCCACCAACATCAAAGAGGACATGGCCGAATCGTTCGAGACCTTCGTGCTCAGCCCCAAGCCCAACGGCAATACCATAGCTGACCGCAAGGTGCTTTTCTTCTATGACTTTCCCGAACTTGTGGCGTTGCGTCAGCAGATGATCCAGAATCTTTGCACGTACGTTATCGAACAGCCATGAAGCGCACCCTGCTCCCGACACTGATCTTGATCTTCGCCTCGCTCGCCTGCCAGGCGGCTCAACCCTCGCCGACCGCCACGCCTGCCCCGACATCCACTTCCACCCCCTCGCCGACGCCCACTCTCACGCCCACACCTACGTTCACGCCGCTTCCGCCCACGCCCCAGCCCATCACCTGCACCGATGACTCCTGCCTGGAAG
>CAYNQA010000283.1:3254-4321 GCA_964399225.1 uncultured Anaerolineaceae bacterium | reverse complement strand
CGCTTCCATCTGGACTCTGACCGGCTGCAACGTCTCCGGCCAATCCTACCCCACACCCATCCCCGCGGACGTGTTCCCGACTGCCATCTGGCAGACTGCCGTGGCCATCAACCTGACCACCACCGCCTCGGCTCCCACCACGACTGTGCCGCCCGCTGCCGAACCAACGCATACCCCCTCGCCGACCTTTACGCAAATCCCCACGGTCACATACACGCCCACGGGCATCCCGCCGGCGCCGTCGGCGCGCATCTACGTCGCCTCGCCGGGACCCATGTCCAAGATCGCATCGCCTCTCCAGGTCCGCATGGAAGTGGTGGCTGGCGAAACCAAATTGGTGGATATCGGCCTCTACGGCGAAGACGGCCGTCTGATCGCCCGTCAGTTGGACCGGGTCCAGGCCGAGCCACCCACTGCGGCCTACGTCTCGATCGAGCTTCCGTTCCAGATCCGCGCCGCTGAGTTGGGACGTCTTGAGGTCGTCACCAAAGATCGCTCCGGCCGCATCGAGTCATTGTCCAACACATTCCTGCTTCTTCTCCCGGTTGGCGAGAGTGAGATCAATCCGCCCGCGCCGCCATTCGAGCGTGCCGCCTTTTACCTGCCTGAGGCAAATGCCACTGTTAGCGGAGGCCTACTGCACATCGAAGGCGCAATGTGGCCACTGAATAACGACCAGCCTGTGATCATTGACGTGCTCGATGAAAGCGGGCGTCCGCTCTTTTCCAAGATCCTTTCTTTGCAGGGCGACACCTACATCCCGTTTGCGGTGGATATTCCGTATCAAGTGACTCAACCCACACCTGTGCGCCTGAGCATCCGTCAAAACGACTCGCGTATTGACGGCGTGATTTACCTGTTCAGCCAGTTGATGATCCTTGCCCCGTAGGCTTGCCAATCGGCAGGGTGGCAGGTATAATGCCGCTTGCCTTTCTCCCAGAGAGGAAGGGTTGCGGGGCGTGGCTCAGCCCGGTAGAGCGCACGGTTCGGGTCCGTGAGGTCGAAGGTTCAAATCCTTTCGCCCCGACAATATCGAAGTAAGGGTCACCGCTTACCCGAGGCGGTGA
>CAYNQA010000283.1:0-3154 GCA_964399225.1 uncultured Anaerolineaceae bacterium | reverse complement strand
AGGGTCACCGCTTACCCGAGGCGGTGATCGTTTTTTAACGGGTCGAAGGTTTCCCCGCAAGGGGACGATGCGCATCCTTTCGCCCCGACAATATCGAAGTAAGGGTCACCGCTTACCCGAGGCGGTGATCGTTTTTTAACGGGTCGAAGGTTTCCCTGCAAGGGGACGATGCGCATCCTTTCGCCCCGAGAATATCGAAGTAAGGACGCAGGCAAACCCGATGCCTGCGTCGATTTTTTAACGGGGCTATATAATTTTCGAATGGGGGCTAGGTTTTATGAACTTTTATGAACCCAACTGCGGAGGGGTGCCAACATTTCCACCACGGGCTATACTCTGCCTTCACAGCTAAGATTAACCGACTGGCGATATAATCCACGTAGACATGCATCCCCGCCGACTTCTCCTGAGCCTTCTGCTGGCCTTGCTGGTCAGTCTCACTCCCGCCTCCGCCTGGACGGGGAGGGCGGAGCGTGCCTCGCTGGCTCCACCGCCGCCTGAGCAGGAATCCAGCCCTGCCGCCTGGCCTGGGCAAGCCCTGCGCTTCGAACATATCGGCATCGAAGACGGCCTCTCGCAAAGCACGGTCACCGTCATTCTGCAAGACCGCCGTGGATTCCTCTGGTTTGGCACTGAAGACGGTCTCAACCGCTATGACGGCTATACCTTCACCGTCTTCAAACCCGACCCCGCCGACCCGAACAGCATCAGCGACCGTTGGATCCACGCCCTTTATGAAAGTCACGATGGGAGCATCTGGATCGGAACCCGCCTCGGCGGCTTGAATCGCTTTGACCCGGACACGGGGATGTTCCAGCATTATGAACACAACCCGGCTCTCGAAGGCGGTCTATCATCCAACAAGATCAATGCCATCTACGAAGATTGGCGCGGCATTATTTGGGTGGGCACTGAAGCGGGACTGGATTGGCTCGATCCATCCACCGGCGACATCACCAATATCCTTGGCAAGCCCGATGATGTCACGACGATGAATGGAAGTCACATCACATCCATTGTCGAGGATCTGCGCGGCAACATCTGGGTGGGAACGACTGACGCCGGTTTGAATCGCTTCTCCCCGCGGACCATGTCCTTCCGCCGCTACATCTATGATGAGGCCCTCCAGGATCGCTTGTGTTCCAAAACGATCGACGCCATCACACAGGATGTGAACGGTATTCTCTGGCTGGCAACCCCCAGCGGTTTGGCTCGCCTCAACCCCATCTCGGGCTTGGCCACATGTTATCGAAATGACCCATCCTTGCCTGACAGCCTGAGCGACAACCAGGTGGAAACGGTATTTGTGGATCGTATCGGCCGCTTGTGGGTGGGCACCGCACGTGGATTGGATTATTACGTTTCAGAAACCAACACCTTTGGGCATATCGTCTCGAACCCATCTGCCCCCGATAGCTTAAGCGCCGAAACCGTATACTCCATCTATCAGGATCGTGGTGGTGTAATGTGGGTAGGCACCTACGGTGGCGGTATCAACAAATACGATCAAACCCGCGAACGCTTCGCCTATTTCCGCAATCACCCCGATGACACTGCCAGCCTGAGCGATAACTTCATCTTTCCCATCCATGCTGATGCCGCTGGGCACGTTTGGGTGGGGACCTACGGCGGCGGGTTGAACCTGTTCGACCCGGTAAGCGGCGTTTTTACCCGCTACGTAAATGACTCGCGGAATCCGAACAGCCTGCCGAATAATTACATCTGGTCGCTGTTCACCGACTCTCGCGGAACGCTCTGGGTCGGGACCGGTGGCGGTCTCGCCAGCCTCAATCAAGAGTCGGGACATTTCACCTCCTTTAGCCGTCATGGCGAAGGTACATCGGACCTTGAGCCAGGCGTGGTATTTGCTATGGCCGAAGATTCCAATGGCGTGTTCTGGCTGGGCACACGAAATGGAATCGGCCGCTTTTACCCGCGTACGGGCATGTATATCCCTGAAGAATTCGACCTTCCCAATTCACCCGGCACCGGTGACCGCGTGATCTCCATGCTGATGGAACCCGGCGATATCCTCTGGTTCGGCACAATGGACAAGGGACTCTATCGCCTAAACATTCGCACGCGCTCGTTGGAGAACTTCCGGGCAAATTCGGATGCGGCAGGCAATCTTAGCCATAATACGGTTTTCTCGATCCATCGCGACAGCCGCGGAACTCTCTGGATCGCGACCGGTGGCGGTGGTTTGAACCGCTTCGACCCGGAAACCCGCACTTTCCACGCCTATACCGAAGCCGACGGCCTGCCGAACTCCGTGATCTACGGCATTCTCGAAGATGCCAACGGAAATTTGTGGATGAGTACGAACTATGGTGTTTCGCGCTTCAACCCCATTGCTGTAACATTTCGTAATTTCACCGTCAATGACGGCCTGGCGAACATGGATTTCAACATGGGCGCTTATGCACGCGCCTCGAATGGAGCCATGTACTTTGGTTCGGTAAAGGGTTTGAATGCGTTCTACCCTGACCGCATATTCGAAAACAGTTACGTCCCGCCCATCGCACTTACCTCCCTGACCCGCGAGGGGAAACCCCTCACTGAGGAAAGCCTGCCCGGCGTTCCGTCCGCGATCGTGCTTTCCTGGCCGAATAACTCATTCGAGTTTGAATTCACAGCGTTGAGTTTTGCCGACACAGCACATAACGAATACGCCTATAAACTCGATAACTTCGATGCCGACTGGTATTACCTGGGAAATAAGCGCAATGGACGCTATACCAATCTGCCTGGCGGCGAGTACATTCTGCGCTTGAAAGCCGCCAATAGTGATGGCATCTGGAATGAGCATCCGTTGGATATTCCCGTTCGTGTCATTCCTCCGTTCTGGGAAACGCCGTGGTTCCGTATCTCCATCGTTTTGATGGTCGCACTCCTTGCATTCGTAGGTTATCGTATCCGCGTCCGCCAGGTGGAAGGGCGCAACCGCGAACTTGAGGCGATCATTCGCACGCGTACGCTCGAAATGGAGAAACTCTTCGAGCGCACCAAGGAACTGGCTGTGGTTGAGGAGCGAAATCGTCTTGCCCGCGACCTGCACGATAGCGCCAAACAAAAAGCCTTTGCCGCACTTGCGCAGCTGGGCGCTGTTAATGCAGTCATGGAAGGACCGTCGGCTCGCAAGCACTTGCTCGAG
>CAYNQA010000282.1:0-4327 GCA_964399225.1 uncultured Anaerolineaceae bacterium | reverse complement strand
AGGTTCGATGGTCGGAGGAGGCGGGACGTCATGGATGGCATATCCGCTGTGGTGTGTCATCTGCACGATCAGCGAAGCGGAGTCTGCGTCATAAAACGTAACAGGACGATTGCTCAGCCAGAGCTGAATGCCCGTGATGACAGCCATAACGATGAGCAGCGGGATGATAAATTTGACGTGGCTCGCGTCCAGCTTGAGCTTGAACGCGTTCGCCTCTTCCTTGACGCTGGTGCGGGTTGCCCGGCCGAACTCTGTCGGTGCCGCCCAGGCAGTGTGGACATGCGGAATGAAGTCCGGCTTGAGTTTAGGCAGGCGTTCCCCGTTGACGCGTTCATTCAGCCAGATGTTGCCTTCGCGATTGGCGCAATCCTCAGGCGGACAACCGATGAATTGCACGTCACTGGCGCCGGCTTCGAGGGCTTGCGCGGCCAGTTTGGGGTTTGCCATCGCCACGCAGGTGAGCGGGATGATGTGAACATCTGGGTCGTTGAACAATGCGCCCGCGCCGTGCATGGCGTGACGTTCGCAAGTAAATATGACTTTTACATTTTTCTTTTCCGCCACTTTGCCGATGGTGGTTTTCCATAACGGGTCGATGGGAATGTCGCCAAAGGTCAGTGCGTTGTCGGGGCAGCTGCCAATACATACGCCGCACGAGACGCACAAGTTCGGGTCGATCTCCGCCTGGAATTTTGGGCGTGCTCCGTCTGTGCGCGGTACCATTTTGATGGCAAGGTACGGACAGTCACGTTCGCAGAGTGTGCAGCCGTCGCAATTCGCGAGGTCAACTTTTACCGGCTTGAGTTCCTTTGCGCGCGGCATGATCCACGGTAAGGCAAGGGAAACACCGATGACAAATAGAAGGATGCTCCAGAAGAGAGCCTGCGGTCCGCGTAAAAACGTGGGCAGGTAGAATAGGTAGAAAAGGTCAATGGGCGCTTCTGCGGGAAGTTGGGCATCATTGAGCGCTGGCAGCATGCCAACTGGGAATAATGCGGAAGCGATGAACAGAATAAAAATGGAAATCGCCATCCAATATTTGGGCGGCATCCATTTGGCGCGACTCATGCGCTTCATGTGAAGCCAGAGGAAGTAGCCAACCAACGCCGAGAGGCCGACGTGCAGAACGATGGCAAGCATGATAAAGGCCCAGCCTGTGCCCGCCGCGTCACCGACGATGTAATCCACGATGAATGTCTGCCCGGCCTTGAAGCCGTCCAGAATGTTGAACAGGCTTTGGTTCAAGAGCGAGGCGCGCTGGTCCCAGATCAGCCAGTAGCCGGTGATGCCGATGACCCAGACCACCACGGCCATGCCCACCCCGGTCACCCACGCCAGCCAGCGCGGACCCCGGAAGCGGTCCTGGAAGAACGTGCGCCAGCCGTGCAGCAACGCGAAGATCACGGCCCCGTCCGAGGCGTAGCGGTGCATGGCGCGGATAATGCGGCTGACCACATTCGCTTCCATGCTGGCAACCGCCTGGTACGAGAATGTAAACCCGAACGGATAGAACATCGTCAGGTAGATGCCCGTCAACAGGATGACGGCCAGCAGGAAGATGGTGATCGTCCCTGTGTGATACAGCGGGTTGAAGCGCGGGTCGTGGATCAGCCAGTGGAGCGGCGCCTCGAGGCGCAAAGAAACCCCCTCGAAGAAGCCGAGCAACTTGCGGCTGGGTGTATTGAGGCGCGCTTTCCAGTCCACGCTCGGGTTGCGCTCGGAAAGGGAATCGGTCAATTGTTTTTTTGTGGGAGAGAGGGACATGTCTTAAGCGGTGAAGAAAAGATTCGCTTCACACAATACCGATAAAAGGAGATTCAAGTATTAAGAGAGGGCGAATGGAAAACAGGTGACAGTCACCTTGCGAGCGACTGTCACCTGTTGTGAGATTACCAGACCCGGAAGCCGGGGGAGGTGAGCGAGATGTTCTTGATCAGTTCGAAGAGCATCGGGCCGTACATGATGACGATCAAGGCAATGGAGCCATAGACCCACGGCGCCCAGCGGTCGAGCCAAGCCGGGGTAGTGGCGGGATCTTGCATGGCCTCGGCGACGGGCACTTCCACTTCCTTCTCGACGCGTTCCTTGTTCGTGGCGGTCTTGTACATCACGAGCAGGTAGATCGCGCCGCTGACGAAGAGGATCGCGCCGCCCAAGCCAACCTGGAAGAGGCGTCCATCCCATTCTGCGGGAACGTAGGGGGCCAGGTTCAGCGGTACGCGGCGGGGAGCGCCGAGCAGGCCGAGCACGTGCATCGAGTTCGAGAAGATGATCATGCCCACGAACCAGACCCAGGCCTGGATGGTGGCCCACTTGGGCTGCCAAAGTTTGCGGCCGGTCAGGTACGGCACCAGCCAGTAGGAGATGCCGATAAAGCTCAGTGTGACTGCGGTGGCCACAGTGAGGTGGAAGTGGCCGGGAATGAAGGCAGTGTTGTGCAACACAAGGTTGACGTTGTACGAAGCGTTCGTTAAACCGCCGATGCCGCCGAAGAAGAACAGCAGGCCCGCGAGCAACTGCGAAGCCACCGAGGGATCGCTCCAGTTCAGTTTGCCGATCCAGGCCAGGGCGCCCTTGCCGCCGTTCTTGCGCGCGGCATGTTCAAGCGAGGCAACCACGGTGAAGGCCGTCATCATGGACGGGAAGAACACGCCGAAGGTGAACATGGAGTGCAGGAACTTCCAAACGGGCGGAATGCCGGGGTCCACATACTGGTGGTGGAAGCCGATCGGGGTGGAGAGCACGAGGAACATCCAGAAAGAGAGGCGGGCCAGCGAGTCGCTAAACATCTTGCCGTTGCCAGCCTGCTTGGGGAGCATGGCATACCAGGAGATGTAGGCGGGCAGCAGCCAGAAGTAAACCAGCGGATGGCCGGTGAACCAGAAGTAGGTGCGGGCCAGGAGCGGGTCCACACCATCAATCAGGCCGAGCGACCACGGCAGCAGCATGGTGAGGATTTCCACTGCAACGCCGAGGGTGCAGATCTGCCAGAGCAGCGCGGTGACGAGCGAGCCGAACGCAATGAACGGAGTGCGTACATCGGCGTTTTCCTTGCGCCACGCGGCATAGGTCATAAAGAGGCCCCAGCCTTCCACCCACGAGCCGACCACCACGAGCGTCAAGCCGACGTAGAAGGCCCAGTTGGCTTTAAGCGGCGGGTAAAAGGTGAAGAGCACGGTGGCCTGGTTGGTCAGGATCGGGATCGCGGCGGTGACAACGCCGACAACCATCAGCCAGAAGCCAACCTTGGCGAGCATCATGTTCTTGAGCGGGCGCTTCAAACCGAAGACCACATTGAAGGTCAGGAAGCCCATGATGAAGAAGGTCGTCCAAACCAGGGCGTTCAAAACGCCGTGGACGGTAAGACCTTGATAATACGACTTGATCAAGGGCTTGAGATAGACATAGAAATCCCAGCCGGCGTGTTCGAACGCCTGCAGGGGGCCAAAGAGACTGCCGACGGCAAGCGCCAGGATCGCGACCAGAAGGTGCCAGCCGATCAGTTTCTTCTCAGCGGTAGGTACTTGGTATTGGTTCATGGTTTCTCTCCTCGTCCTACGGTGTCACGATGACCGCGCCATACATCACGCCGTGACCGCTGCCGCAGAATTCCGTGCAGATGAAGTTATAGGTGCCAGCTTCGTTGAACGTGATGGTCAGCTTTGAAACCTGGCCGGGTAGAACCATGAAGTTGGCGTTCGTGTTCTGGATCTTGAAGCCATGCTGAACGTCTGGGGAAGTGACGTAGAAGGTGACACTCGATCCGACCGGAATGGTGAGCTCTTTGGGGAGATACTCCCAGTTCGGAATAGCGCGGGCGAGAATGTAGGCATCATACACGCCGGGGGAAACCTCGCGCAGGCCAGGGTTCGACCACGGGCTGTTCGGGTCATTCGCCACCGTCTTCGGGTCCACGCGCTGTTCGGGGGCGGGAACCTGGATGCCCAGGCCAAACGCCGCCACGCTAACGGCCGTGGCGAACACGACCAGCAAAACAAAACTGATGATCATCCAATTCCGTTCGTAGGAATCGATGTGAATTTTTTCCGTGCTCATAGCGTGCCTCCGCGTCCGACGAGGATCATATAGATCGTCGCCCAGATTGCAATGAGTGTGATGACGAAGATCGCCAGGACCGCGAGGGTGCCTGTCGGGTGGAACTCTTCGTCGTTGCCCTTTTTGTTCGTAGCCATGTAGGCCTCCTGAAAAAATGGATGGTGTTCTTACAAGTTCGTGTCTCGCAGAGACCCTGTGGCGGGTATCTGCATGGCATGCATTCTCCTTAGTTTGAGCCGGGCGCACCTCCTACATGGATGCAATCGGAAAA
>CAYNQA010000281.1:0-4336 GCA_964399225.1 uncultured Anaerolineaceae bacterium | reverse complement strand
GCCGTGGACGGAGTGCGCGGCCTGCATCACGTCCATGTCTGGAGCATCAACAGCAGTCTGCGCGCCCTCTCCGCCCACATCCTCACGGACGATATTTCGGTCAGCCAGGGCGCATCCGTTCAGCAGGCGATCAATGAAATTCTGTTTCACAAATACAACATCGGTCACGCCACCCTCCAACTCGAATGCGCCGAATGCGACCCGGACGTTATGTATTGCCTGGAAGTGGATGTGCATGAACATGTTGGGCATTAATTTCAACCGGGAGAAGACTCATGCTTCGTGAGGTTGGGAAAATCTATGCGCGTGCATTTCGGATGATGTTCAATCGTCCAGTTTTTATGTATCTAACCGCCTCGTATTATTTGTATAGCTTGATTTATTACGTGTTGCTTAAGTACATACCGCTCGGCGTGGTTACAGTTGTCAGGCTAATTGACTGGGTTGTTGATGCAATATTTTCCTTTGGCGTCCCCATTGTATTTATTTTGATCGTATTTCGCGAGGAAGAAGTTGTCAGGTTGAAATCCGTTGTTCTTGAAGCTCGAGGGTATTTTTGGAAATACATTGGACAATCATTTGCAGGGACATTTCTGGCATTCCTTTTTACCATCCCCTTCTTTTTTGTGTTTTTGTTCATCTATTTGTTTGAGAAAAATGTTCTTCCGCTTTTAGCCTGGTGGTTTGTTGTTGGTTATTTAGCTATGGGAACCATCGGTCTTGCCTCCCGCCTTCTTGTCGACAGTGGAAGCGGCCTCTTCAAGAATGCTATCGCTGGCGTTCGCATGTTGAATGGTCACTTCCGCTTTTTTGCCACTCTGTATCTTATTCAAATAGCCATATACATCATCAACCTCTCTTTGCGTCTACTGATCGGTTCGGCTATCACTGGAACGGGCTTGTCGTCTGTTTCTACAGCTTCGCTCAATACAATTTCAAAAGGTTTGGGGTTGATTATGCAGACTCCTGTTGTTTTGATTTACGATCTGGTTGTTCAAACATTCCTCTTTCCAGCTTCCAATATCTTACTCACTTTCGCGTTCCTCCGCTACAAAAATCGCGACTCTCTCACTCGCGCTGTTGAACAATCAATATCCACTAAAAACTGACAACTGATCACTAACACCTATGCCCCTCCCTCCCTTCAAACTCGAACGCTACTTTGCCAAATACGAATTCAACACCGAATTCCTACTCTGCTCCTCCGATTGCGAGGCCATGACCATCGCGGACCTGCTCGCCTTCGAGCCGGACGCCGCCGAAAAATTCCAGCAGGTCTGGTTGGGCTACACCGAGTCGCAGGGCAGTCCCGTCTTGCGGACCGAGATCAGCCGCATCTACGAAACCATCCAGCCCGAGCATGTGCTCGTCCACACCGGCGCGGAGGAGGCCATCTACCTCTTCATGCACGCCATGTTTCAGCCCGCCGACCACATCATCGTTCACACGCCCAGCTACCAATCGTTGGCTGAAGTGGCTCGCGGACTCGGCTGTGACGTTACCCCGTGGATGGCGCGCGAGGAGAACGATTGGGCGCTCGACCTGGATGAACTGCGCGGACTCATCCGCCCGGCGACGAAAGCCATCGTGGTCAACACGCCTCACAACCCGACCGGCTACCTCATGTCCCGCGCGGACTTCGACTCCCTCAACCGCCTCGCGCGTGACCGCGGTCTGCTCCTGTTCCTCGACGAGGTCTACCGCGAATCCGAATACGACCCCGCCACCCGCCTGCCCGCCGCGTGCGACATGGGCGAGCACGCCATTTCTCTTGGTGTGACATCCAAGACCTACGGACTCGCCGGTCTGCGCATCGGCTGGATCGCCACCCGCAATCGTGACGTGTACCAGCGTATGGCATCGCTCAAAGACTACACCACCATCTGCAATTCTGCACCGAGCGAATTTCTTGCCGAGCTTGCATTACGTCACCGCCAGAAATTGATCGACCGTAACCTCGATATCATCCGCCGCAACCTCGCCGACGTGAATGAGCTTTTTGCGTCTCACCCCAACCTGTTTTCGTGGATCCATCCATCCGCCGGCTCGATGGGCTTCCCTAAACTCCTAAAAGGCGACATTGAAGAGTTTTGTGATAGCCTAGTCCGCAAGGCCGGAGTCCTGCTCCTGCCCGGTACCATGTATGACGACCCAGGCAACCACTTCCGCATTGGCCTTGGCCGCAAGAATCTACCCCAGGCCATTTCGCGTCTGGATGAATTTCTCGAAAAATATTCCTAATAAACCTAACTTATTCCCTCCAACCACCAACAACCAACTACCACCAACAACCAACAACCAACCGCCAACAACCAACCACCAATGCCCCGCCTCCTCCATCCTCTCCACCTGCTTTTCCTCGCCCTCACCTACACTCTTGGCGTTGCCCTCGCCGACTACCTCGGAGCCAGCATCTCCATCTCCACGCTAACGTTCGGCCTCGGCGGGATCCTGCTTGCCCACACCGGCATGAACCTGTTGGTCGAAGTCTTCCGTCCCGTCAACGAACCGATCATCCCCGGCCAGCCGCGTGCCGAACGTGTCTACCTGCGCGACCGCCTGCTCGTCACAGCCATCGGACTGCTCATCATTGCCGCAGGCTTTGCGTACCTGCTTCACCTTTCCGACCGCCTCAACATCGCCGCGCTGATCCTGCTGTCGCTCTCGCTTCTGATCGTCCTTGCCTACGCTGTCCCGCCTTTAAACCTCGCCCGCCGCGGATTTGGCGGATTGCTCCTCGCCGCACACATCGGCTACGTCGCGCCATCGCTTGGCTTCGTACTGCAAACCGGCGATTTCCACCGTCTCCTGCCCATCATCGCTTTGCCTGTCACCGCCCTTGCCCTCGCCTACTTCCTCATCCTCGACTTTCCCTCGTTTGCGGATGACCTGCGCTACGAACGCCTCACACTCCTGACCCGCCTCGGCTGGCAGCGCGCCATCCCTCTTCACCACGGACTCATCCTCTTTGCCTTTGCCCTTCTTGCCCTGGGTCCCTCCCTCGGTATCGCCATTGCCTTGCTCTGGCCTGCATTCCTGACTCTGCCATTTGCCATCCTTCAGATCATCCTGCTCCGCAATATCTCCCTCGGCGCGCGACCCCTCTGGCGACCACTCACATCCCTTGCCGCCGCTCTGCTGGCCCTCACTACTTACCTCCTGACCTTCGCCTTCTTCCTTCGCTAACCCCCACACCAACCACCAACCACAACCCCCATGCCTGAATTCCTGACTCTCCTCCCGCCCGACGAATCCCGCTCTCTGCTTCTCTCGCATCTTTCCAACGGGACAGCGGATTCTGTTCCCCTCGACTCGCTCCTCGCCCTGGGCCGTGTCACCGCTGAAGATATCCTCGCCCCGCACCCTCTCCCCGAATTCCCCCGCACCAGCGTGGACGGTTACGCCGTCCGCGCCAGCGACACCTTCGGCGCGAGCGAGTCCCTGCCCGCGTACTTGACCCTCATCGGCGAAATCCCCATGGGCGCACCCGCCGACCTGACCCTCGCGCCCGGTCAATGCGCCCTCATCCACACCGGCGGCATGTTGCCCGCCAACGCCGACGCGGTCGTGATGTTGGAATATACACAAGCAGTTCACCACGGAGAAAATTCAAAAAAAACCTATGTGGACTCCGTGAACTCTGTGATGAAATCTGAAATCGAAATCCTGCGTGCCGTGGCAGTGGGGGAGAACATCATCGCCATCGGCGAAGACGTTCGCACAGGACAGGTAGTCATCCCTCGCGGCACCCTCCTGCGCGAAGCCGAGATCGGCGGACTGATGGCCCTTGGCATCACAAGTCTGCGCGTAGTCAGGAAGCCGAGGATTGGGCTGATCTCAAGCGGCGATGAAGTGGTCGAGCCGAGTCAGCCAGCGGGGCCGGGAAAAGTGCGCGACGTGAATGCCAACACCCTGTCCGCGTTGGTGACGCGCGCGGGAGGGGAGCCGGTCCGCTATGGCATCGTCCGCGATGACTTTTCCGCGTTGCAGGCCATGGCGCAAAAAGCCCTCGCCGAATGTGACGCCATCATCATCACCGCCGGTTCCTCCGCCTCCACCCGCGACATGACCGCCGACGTGATCCGCTCGCTGGGCGAACCCGGCGTGCTGGTGCATGGCATCAACACCCGCCCCGGCAAACCGACCATCCTCGGTGCGGCACATGGCAAAGCCGCCATCGGCTTGCCCGGCAACCCGGTCAGCGCACTGGTGAATGGCTTCCTGTTCGTCGTGCCTGTCATCGAAAAATTGCTTGGATTGAATCCGCGCCCCCGCCCCACTGTGACGGCGCGATTGAACGTCAATCTGCCCTCGCAAGCCGGTCGCGAAGATTGGT
>CAYNQA010000280.1:0-4336 GCA_964399225.1 uncultured Anaerolineaceae bacterium | reverse complement strand
TGCTCTTGCGCCGTTTGTTTATTGAAGTGAGATCCCGGTCTAATCTACGAAGCGGTATTTCAACAAAGTCCAGACCGCCTCGAAAGCGTCTTTGAGTTTGATCTTCTTGCCCTCGGAATAGTCGCGAGGGTTGAACGTGATGGCTACCTCGAAGATGCGATAACGGCGTTTGAGCACCTTGGCTGTGAACTCCGGCTCGAAGTCGAAACGCCTCGAATGTAGAGGCATGCCCTGCACCACTTTACGGCGAAACACTTTATAGCCGGTTTCCATATCGGTCAGGATCGTGTTGTAAAGGATGTTGGTCATGAAAGTGAGCAGGTAGTTGGCCACCATGTGCCAGAACATGGCCACCCGTCGGGGGCCGCCAAGGAAGCGTGACCCATAGACTACATCTGCAAGCCCCTCCTGGAGAGGCTTGAGCAGGATCGGATAATCGCGTGGATCGTATTCCAGATCGGCATCCTGGATAAGAAGGATGTCTCCGGTTGCTGCATCCAAGCCGGTGCGCACGGCCGCACCTTTCCCTTGGTTCTTTTCGTGCATGATGACGCGCACGCGATTTTTCCCATCCAATTGCTTGAGAATATCGCGGGTGCCATCCACAGATCCATCGTCCACTACCACGATCTCGCTGGCCATATCGGTAGCCTGGACTCGCTTCAGGATCTCTACGATGCTCTGACTTTCGTTATAAACGGGAATGATCACAGATAGGTTCATGGCCGAAGATTATAAACGAAATTGCAATTGGCAGAATAACTCCAGTGACTTGTTGCCGTGCTATAATTTCCTCATCACTTCCATTTCCGAGAAGAGGCGAACATGACCATGATGAATCGCGGCCAGGCACCAGCGCAGACTAACATGCCATTCCATCCCCCGGCCATCAATAGTGTGGACGATACCGGCCTGTCGCCTCTTTGGCTTCAAGATCTTGTCCTCAAAGTTCTTTATTTTCAGGGATATTTGAACGGTACGCGCATTTCTGAAGCTGTTGCACTTCCGTTTGCAGGGGTGGTGGATCAGATCCTGCAAAGCCTCAAAACAGAAAAACTGATCGAGATCAAATCTTCGCAAGGCGGACTGGGCGAAGGGTCTTACACGTACGGGATCACATCTGCTGGGATCGCCCGCGCCCGTGAAGCCCTCGAGCGCAGCCAATATGCCGGGCCGGCTCCCGTGCCCTTCGATGTCTACAATGAATCCATCCGCCGCCAAAAGAGCGGACGCTTGACCGTCACTACGCGGACAATGCGCCAGATTCTCTCGCAGTTGGTCATTTCAGAAACCACTTTCCAGCGCCTCGGCCCTGCGCTCAATTCGGGCACCTCTATCTTCTTATACGGCCCTCCCGGCAATGGCAAGACCAGTATTGCCCGCGCCTTCGGCAACCTTGTTCTCAGTCAGTCCATGTACATACCATATGCGTTGTACCTCGATGGGCAGGTCATCAAGTTATACGATGCGGTCAGCCATAAGCTCGCGCCTGAATCGGATGGAAATGGCAACGGTACTGGTACGCTGCGTCCCAGCACGCGCCGCGACCCCCGCTGGGTAAAGATCCGCCGTCCGTTTATTGTGGTTGGCGGCGAATTGACTTTGGAGGGTCTCGACCTTGTCTTCGATGACACACATAAATTCTACGAAGCGCCGTTCCAGGTAAAAGCAAATGGCGGCATCCTGCTGATCGACGACTTTGGCCGTCAGCAGGTTCGCCCTCGCGACCTCCTCAACCGCTGGATCGTTCCGCTCGAGAACCGCATCGACTTCCTCACACTTCACACTGGACGCAAATTTGAGGTTCCGTTCGATGTTTTAGTTGTCTTTTCCACAAACCTGCCGCCTAAAGACCTGGTGGATGAGGCCTTCCTGCGCCGCTTGCGTCACAAAATTGAGATCGGAGATCCATCCTACGAAGAGTATCGCGAAATTTTCAAGCGAGTTTCAGCCGACAAGAAGATCCCCTATGCCGATCAGGGATTGGCCTATCTCCTGCAGGAATATTACATCAAGCGCAATCGAAAACTGCGTGCCTCGCATCCGCGTGACCTGTGTGACCAGATCCTCGATATCGCGTCGTATCTTGCAATTGAACCCGCCATGTCTCGCGAAATGATCGACCGCGCCGCCTCGGCATACTTTGTGGATTTGTAACGGCTGGCATCCTGGGTGGGAGGATACATGAAATCGGAATGGAAGAATGACTTGAGGGTCATATCGATGGGCGTGGCAATATTTCTTGCCCTAGAACTGGCCCTCTTTCTGTCTAATCTATTCCTCGATGCCGCCCAAAACCAATACCCCACTCTGTTTGCTGTTTTGGGTTCTCTGGGAAAAATTCTATTCGTTGGATATTGTGTGTTTTTGTTTGCCCGTTGGTTTTATAGAAATGTGATTCGAAACTAGGATGTTTGACATGGCTGGTCATGAAATTAAAAGCCCGTTTTCGTTACGAAAGCGGGCTTACTTATTACGGGACAAGAATTACTAAACTGCGCAACTACCAAACTACGTAACAAAACTGTATAATCGCCTCATGCCCACCGACTTTCCCTCACCCCTCATCCTAGGTCACCGCGGTGCGAAGAATTACGCGCCAGAGAATACCCTTGCCGCCTTCACTCTTGCCATGGAGCAAGGTGCCCACGGCGTGGAACTGGACGTAAAACTCAGCGCAGATGGGGTGGTCATTGTCCACCACGATATGACCGTGGATCGCACCACGAATGGCAAAGGCAAGGTGGCGCAACTCTCGTTCGCCCAACTGCGCGAATTGGATGCGGGCAGTTTCTTCTCGGAAAAATACCGCGGTGAAAAGATTCCCACCCTCGATGAGGTCTTCGAAACCATCGGTAGACAGGCCGTAATCAACGTGGAGCTAACCAATTACTCCACCCCGCGCGACTCGCTCGTGGAAAAGGTTTGCGAGCTCGTTCGCATGCATGGTTTGCAGGCGCGCATCATCTTCTCCTCTTTCTTTGCCGGGAACCTCAAAAAAGCCGCTGCGTTCTTACCCGAGGTGCCGCGCGCCCTGCTGGCTCTCGACGGCTGGAAAGGCATGTGGTCGCGTTCGTTCGGATTCAACTTTGGCGATTACTATGCCACACATCCGTATTTCACCGATATTTCGCACGAGCAAGTATTGCGTGTTCATAAATTAAAGCGGAAGATCAATGTCTGGACGGTCAATGCCGAAGCCGACCTGCGCCGCATGATCCAATGGGGTGTGGATGGCATCATCACCGATGACCCGCTTGCCGCCGTCCGCGTGGCGCGTGAGATGGCAAAATGATTCCTTCCGAGTGGATCGCTCAAGCTGACGAGCGCATTGCGCCGCACATCGTCCGCACACCGCTGACGCATGACGCGGCGCGTAATGTCTATATCAAGTGGGAAAACCGCCAAAAGACCGGCTCCTTTAAGTTGCGTGGCGCACTGAATAAGGTACTAGCCCTTTCTCCCCAAGAACGTAAACAGGGCATTGTCACTGCCTCAGCCGGCAATCATGGACAGGGTGTGGCGCTTGCAGGACAACTTACTGGCGCGCAGGTCACCTGTTTCGTTTCTGAACATGCTGTGCCGGTCAAAGTCAACGCGATTCGCGCGCTTGGCGCCGAGATTATTGCTGTATCTGGCGGATACCCTGAAGCTGAAGCGGCCGGCCTGAAATATGCCAAATTGCACGGCAAGGTTTGGGTCTCGCCATACAACGACAAGCATGTCATTGCCGGGCAGGGGACAATTGGTTTGGAACTGATCGAATCGTTAGGACAGACCACAGATTGGACCTGCATCGTACCGGTCAGCGGGGGCGGACTTCTCGCCGGCATTGGCCTTGCCTTGCAGCAACATTCTCCCCGGCCGCGACTGATCGGCGTTCAGCCGTTGACCGCCCCCTTCATGCACAGCCTCTTTTACCGCGGCTCTCAAGACGGGATAGCGGATCTGCCCTCGCTTGCCGATGGCTTGACCGGAGCGGTCGAGGCAGACTCGGTTACGATCGAGCTCGTCAAACAATATGTGGATGGGATCATCCTGGTCTCCGAGGAAGAGATTGCTGGTGCAGTTGCGTTTGCGTATCACGAATACGGCGAAGTGATCGAGCCATCTGGCGCCGTTGCGCTGGCTGCGTCCCTGCGGGATGAGACAAAACTCCGCCCGACCGTTGTAATCGTTTCGGGGGGCAACATCCAGCCGGATGTCCACGCACGACTCGTTGCCGGCAATGTGGGAGAAGCCTCACGATGAGACGTATCCTGCAAAGCCTGGTTGTCATTGTCTTGCTGGCCGGGTTCATCCAACCTGTGCAAGCTCAGACTCCCACGCCTCCGCT
>CAYNQA010000279.1:0-4375 GCA_964399225.1 uncultured Anaerolineaceae bacterium | reverse complement strand
GCCCCTATCTCTTCCTGCTGGGACAGCACCGCGCGTATGAACCGGCTGCATTGACCTTTACCACCTTCCTGATCACCTGGGCTGCGATGGGCATCATCCAACTCGTCACAGGCGGCCAGGGACAGACTGCTGGCGCGCACTAATCGAAACGGAGCACCGATATGGCTTTCTTAACTCTTTCCAACATTACAAAACGTTTTGCGGATTTTTCCGCCGTGGATGATTTCAACCTCGACGTGGCAAAGGGCGAATTCGTCTCTTTCCTCGGGCCATCGGGCTGCGGCAAGACGACAACCCTGCGCATGATCGCCGGGTTTGAGACGCCCACCTCGGGCACGATCAAGATCGATAATGTGGACATCACCGACCGCGCGCCCAGTCAGCGCAATGTGGGCATGGTCTTTCAGGCCTATGCCCTCTTCCCGAACATGACCGTGGCACAGAACATCGGCTTTGGCCTGCGTATCCGCAAGGAACCGGAAGAAGCCATCCAGCAGCGCGTAAAGGAAATGCTCTCCATTATTCACCTTGAGCAAAAGGGGAACAGTTTCCCTTACCAACTCTCCGGCGGACAGCAACAGCGTGTGGCACTAGCGCGCGCGCTAGCCATCCGTCCGCAGGTGCTCCTGCTCGATGAACCTCTTTCCGCCCTCGATGCGAAGATCCGCGTTTCCCTCCGTGCTGAGATCCGCGCCATCCAGCGCCAGTTGGGGATCACCGCCATCTACGTGACACACGATCAGGAAGAAGCGCTTTCCATCTCCGACCGCATCGTGGTCATGTATGAAGGCAAGATGGAACAGGTCGGCACACCGTTCCAGATCTACAACTTCCCAGAAACCACATTTGTGGCAGGATTTGTCGGCACATTGAACACCGCCGAGGCCGAGGTGCTTGATGCCTCGAAGGGACTGATCGCCATGGACGGCGTAACGTTCATCACCGCCGACGAAGATTTGAAGGACAGAAAGAAAGGCGACAAGGTCCGCCTCTCGGTCCGCCCCGAGCGGTTCAGTTTTGCTTCCGAGCAAAAGAAGGATAATGTGCTCGACTGCACCATCGAGAACATCACCTTCCTTGGATCGGTGGTCCGTATTCAGGTGAAGATCGGCAATACCAAGTTCAATATGGACACATTCAACAATCCATTCCTCGAACTGCCAAAGATCGGTGACAAGGATCAAGTCACCTGTTCGAAGGAAGCGGTGCTGGTCTTCAAAGACTGACCGCTATTTGCAGAATCAAAAACATCCCCGGCCGAAATTTGCCGGGGATGTTTTTTTTTCTAAAGAAGTTTTTCCAACAGCAGGTAGATTCCCGCCCCGATCACCGCCGATACAGGGATGGTCAGCACCCACGTAAGCAGGATCTCCTGTGCCACCCCCCAGCGGACCTTGTTCGCGCGCTCAGCAGTCCCGACGCCCATGATGGCAGAGCTGACGACCTGGGTTGTGCTGACAGGCCCCCCGACGAGCGAAGCGCCAAGGATCACCGCCGAGGAGGCGAGCTGCGCGGCAAATCCATCCACAGGGCGGATCTTGTAAAACTTCCCTCCGAGTGTGCGGATCAATCTCCAACCGCCGAGCGCCGTGCCGAGACCGATCATCAAGGCGCATGCGGCAATGACCCAGGCTGGAACGGCGAAGGTATCGATGTTTCCGTTGATAAGCAGAGCGAGCGTGATCAACCCCATCGTTTTTTGCGCATCGTTCGTTCCGTGGCTGAGTGCCAGGGCCAGGGCTGTCACGATCTGGCTTTGGCGGAAGAATGTGTTAATGCTTGGAGTGGCATTCCATGAAAGCAGGATGGTAATGCGCAGGATGATGTACCCGGCCGCGAAGCCGATCAGTGGGGAAATGAACAGGGCGATCAGGATCTTTTCCAACCCGCCAAACTGAATTGCCTGCCAGCCCGCTCCTATTCCCACAGCGCCGATGAACCCGCCGATCAGTGTGTGTGATGAGCTGCTTGGGATGCCGAGATACCACGTCGCCAGATTCCAGAAGATGGCGGCTGAAAGCGCGGCCAGCAAAACCGTTTCGTTGATGGCCTCGGCTGCCACGATCTCTTCGCCGATGGTTTTGGCTACGGCCACGCCCAAAATGAACGGGCCGAAAAAATTGGCCAGCGCCGTCAAACCGAGCGCGACACGCGGAGATAATGCCCGCGAGGAGATCATGGTTGCCACGATGTTGCTCGAATCGTGGATGCCGTTCAAGAAGTCGAACAACAAGGCCAGCGCAATGACCGCGATGATTTCCGTTGTCATGTCAGGCGATCTTTACAACGATATCGGCGATCAAGTTGGCGGCCTCGTCACCTCGGTCAGCGGCGTTGCTCAAGTGGCGGTACACCTCGCGCAGTTTGAGCATGCGCACCACCTGTTGCACATCCTCCACCTCGCTGAACAGATCGGCCAACGCCTCGCGGTAGACACCCTCCACACGGTTCTCGAGCGCCTTGGCGCGCTGGGCATGCTCGCTGGTCACGCCGGGGTGATTTTCCAGGCGGTCTACGGCCAGCAACAACTCATACGCCGCATCCCGCAGGAGCGATGCGATGCGCACCATGTACGAGGTCGGCTCCACTTTCAGGATCTCCATTTCGCTGACCGTGCTGTAGGCATAGTCGATCACATCGTCAATTGCGCGCGAGAGCGCAAATAGATCCTCACGGTCGAACGGTGTGACGAATGTGCGGTTCAATTCATCGATGAAAATACGGCGGATCTCATCCGCCTCTTTTTCTTTTGCCGTCAGCAGGGCAGAGGCCTCGGGGTCGCGCGTGGCGAGATACTTGCTAAGCGCATCCATTCCTTCAAGCGTCAGTGACGCCTGGTCGTGGATCAACTTGATGAAAATATTCTGTCGCTTCTTGAAAAGATTTCGCATGGAAAACTCCTTGCGGCGGTTGTACTCCCGTGCCGTTCAAGATTGGACCGTTTTGGTATGATTGAAGAGTATTCATTATTTTTGACAGAGGTAAAGCATGAATAAAGTCATCCTGATCCTTTCCGATGCGCTCCGTTACGATGCTGCTGTGGCAGGTATGGGCTATCTTGGCCACCTTGTGGAAACAAAACAAGCCAGCCTCTACAAGATCATCGGCGAACTACCGAGCATGTCACGCCCGATGTATGAGACGACACACACCGGACTGCCGTCCAGCTCGCACGGTGTTGTAGCGAACTCTGTAGTGCGCCTCTCAACCCAGCCCAACCTCTTCCGCCTCATCCGTGACGCCGGGCGGGTGACCGCTGCTGCTGCCTATTACTGGTTCTCGGAGCTTTACAACCGCGCCCCCTATGACCGTATCAACGACCGCGAAGTGGATGAACCCTCGCTTGCGATCCAACACGGACGTTTTTACACGGAAGATGAATACCCCGATGTGGAACTCTTCGCCGCCGCTGGCATGCTTGTGCGCCGCTTCAAGCCGGATTATCTACTGCTCCACCCGATGGGCATGGATTACAACGGGGAAACCCACGGCGCCGACTCTCCGCAATACCGCAACCAGGCCGTACGGCAGGATATGTGGCTTGCGCCTCTTATCGTCGAGTGGCTGAACTTTGGGTACACCATTCTTGTCACAGGCGACCACGGCATCAACAAAGACGGCGCGCACGGCGGTCCTGCACCTGACCAGCGCGAAGTGCCGTTGTATTTGATTCAACCAAATGGCGTGGGGCAGGGCGATACAAAACAGATCGTTTCCCACCTGCAGATCGCGCCGACAATTCTAAAATTGCTCGATGTCCCGATCCCCGAAACGATGAAACATCCCCCGCTATTGTAGGTCGGAGTGGCACTCCGACCACCACTCTGACCACCCACTGAGTCGGTTTGGCAATCCGACTTACTCCGTCATTGCCTTGACCAACTCCCGGCAGAACGCGGGAATATCGGCCACCACACGTCCCCAAACGTGATTGCCCTGACGGAAAGCAGGTTCATCCGTCCACACGGCACCCACATTGACAAGATCATCCTTGATACCGGTTGAGCCGGTCACACGCTCGCCCTTGCGGATGATCCCTGCCGAGATGGCGATTGATCCGCCGTGACAGATGATGCCGATCACCTTCTCGGCAGCATTGACATCGCGCACTAATTTTTTGACCACATCATAGCGGCGCAATTTATCCGGCGCCCAACCGCCAGGCAGGAGCAGGCCATTGAGGGTATCTGCTTGAAGCGAGTCAATGGTCACATCGGGGGTGATGACCAGGCCATTCTTGCCGTGAACCGGCTTCAGGTCCAGCCCGGCGCCGAGCACGGTGGCACCCTCCTCCTGCAAGCGCATGAACGGTACGTGGAATTCCAGATCTTCCACACCTTCAGCAACAAGAACGGCAATGACTTTGTTTTGTAGT
>CAYNQA010000278.1:0-4377 GCA_964399225.1 uncultured Anaerolineaceae bacterium | reverse complement strand
TCCAGTATTCGATTCACACCACCGACGTGAATCGGCGTGACGAGTTGATCCCCGTGCGCAAATGGGATTTTGCGCGCATGGCCGCGTATGGCGAGCGCTTCCACAAACCCGGCGACCGCAAGATCACGCTCAATTTTGCGCTGGCTGAAAATTCACCCATCGAGGTGGAGGTGCTGGCGCGCTATTTCGACCCCGCGCGTTATCTCATCAAATTGACGCCGATCAACCCCACCAGCCGGGCCACGAAAAATAATCTCTCCTCGCAGATTGACCCAAACCGCCCCGAGAGCGCCGAAGCGGTGACGCAACTCTTGCAACGGGCTGGCTATGAAGTGATCGTGAGCATCGGCGAAGTGGAAGAGAACGAGATCGGCAGCAACTGCGGACAGTATGTGCTGACCTATCTCGAGAGCGGCGTGGCCGTGAAGGATGGGTACACGTATCAGGTGGAGGAAGCGCTTTCGAATATCTAAGAGTCAAAGGTCAAAAGTCGAAGGTCGGTGACTTTTGACCTTTACCTTTTGACAACTTTATGGAGTGACCATGAAACTTGCAATCACCGGTAAAGGCGGGGTTGGCAAAACGACATTGACCGCGCTCCTGGCACAAGCTTACGCAGACGCTGGGCGCGATGTGCTGGCCACGGATGCGGATCCGAGTCCCTGTTTGGCGGGGGCGTTGGGATTCCCGGATGAGTTGCGCGCGAAGTTGCATCCCATCGCGGAGATGGATGCACTGATCGAAGAGCGGACCGGCGCAAAGCCCGGCACGGTGGGCGGCTTCTTCACCATCAACCCGCGCGTGGACGATATCCCCGAGCGCTTCAGCGTGAAGCACCGCGGTGTGCGCCTGCTCGAAATGGGCAGCGTGGATTTGGGCGGTTCGGGCTGTATCTGTCCCGAGTCGGCGATGCTGAAAACCCTCTTTACGCATCTGCTCTTCCGAAAGGATGACGTGCTCCTGCTGGACATGTATGCCGGGGTCGAGCACCTTGGTCGCGCGACCGTGGATTTTGTGGACGCGATGATCGTGGTGGTCGAGCCGACACGCCGCAGCTTGGGCACAGCCCTGCAGATCAAGAAACTGGCGAACGATATCAAACTCGATCGATTGTATTTGGTGGGGAACAAAGTCCGCAATGAGGATGAGGCGAATTTCCTCGAGGCAGAGACACCGGGGCTGCCCGTGTTGGGATTCCTTCCCGCTGACATGAAGGTGCAGGAGGCCGACCGGCTGGGAATCCCGGTCTACGATCATGTCCCTGCGTTGAAGGAAGCGGCAGGTAAGATTTTAGGCAGGCTGGAAGAGCTGCAAGGCTAATGTACGAGTGCGGGCAAAACCCGCACTCGTCATTTTTTCTAGCTCATTGAACCGATCATGTACTCCAGCGCCGCAAATGCTGCGATGGATAACAAGAGCAAAATCCCACTCACGATCGACGCAGCCACTTCCTTGCGTCGAACAAAAAGGATCCAGGCGGTGATAATGAGTACAACCGGGATGATCGGAAACAGACACACATACACGATGAACATGGCACCACCTGCCATCATCAATGCTGATGCAGTCAGTGCTGTAATGTAGGGGGCAAGCAAAAGGATAAAACTGCCCAATTGTGAAAGGACGAGCCATACGGCATAGATCCAGCGCTTGTTGCTTGAGGTCGGTGTTTGCATGATTTCTCCTATACTAAAGTAGACGGTCGAATGTTTTTAGAAAACCATTCCCGTCATTGCGAGGAGCGCTCTTGGTTTTCGCGACGAAGCAATCTCCAGTCGCTCGAAGATTGCTTCGGGCTGGCGCCCTCGCAATGACGACACGTAACATGAGTTACTTAAAAATGGATTTGATTGTTTTATAATATCGTCATGCTCGCTTTGAAGTATCGCCGCATAGGGATGGTTGGCCGATGGAAGCCTGTCCATGTTGGACAGGCGGTTGTTTTACGGGCGTTGTGCTCGCGGGCAGATCAGGTGGTTATCGGCGTTGGCTCATCCAATCGCTATAACATGCGCAACCCATTTACTTTCGAAGAAACAGAAGCGATGATTCGGCTTGTGTTGCGTGACGAGTCAAATTATAGCATTTTGCCAGTGCCCGATCTGGACGATGGTCCGCGCTGGCGGTTGATGGTGCGCGATTTGTTTGGCGATCTGGATTTGCTCGTGACCGAGAATCCATACGTGACGGAATTGATGAAGGACATTTATCCGCTGGCGCGGCCGGTGGAATTTGTGCCTGCAGGGGAACGCGTCCGCGTGGACGGGAGCATGGTGCGGGCGAGGATGGCGCGCGGCGAGCAGTGGCAGGATTGGGTCCCGCCCCGATGCGTGGAGTATATCGAGTCGCACGGATTGGATGTCCGCTTCCGTCGCGAGTTCGGCTTGCAAACATTGGCAATGGAAACTGTGATCCAGTAATTCACCAAAGGAGACAATATGTATTCGTGGGATGAAGATACCAGCAAGTGGTACGGCACAGGTTCGTATGCGTATGCCCCGGCTGCGGCGATCTCGGCTTCGGCAGAGCGCGCCAAGGCCGCTGGTCCGCGCACATACAAAGGCAAGAGTGGACCGAACGAAAAGATCATTGACCCGCACAAACGGATCAGCACACAATCGAAGAATCCGGTCATCGTGGCGATTGACGTGACCGGCTCGATGGCCTCATGGCCGTTCGAGATCTTCGACCGCCTGCCCCTGCTATACAACACGCTCGCCCAATATCGCCCCGACGTGGAAATTTGTTTTGCCGCCATCGGCGACGCGACGGTGGACCGTTGGCCCCTGCAGGTGACCACCTTTGCCGGCGGATTTGACCTGGAGCAACTGCTCGGTTCGCTCTTCGGGGAAGGCGGGGGAGGTGACGCCCCTGAAAGCTACGGCCTGTTCGCGCACTGGGTCAACACGCACGTGGAGACTCCCGCGCTGGACGAAACGCCCTTCCTGATCGTGTTCGGCGATATCAACATGCATCCCAAAGTGGACCGAAAACAGGTGGAGCATTATCTCGGCGATAAATTGAACGCGGATGTAGACTCGCTGGCCGCGTGGCAGGCGGTGACAAAAAAGTGGAACACGTGGTTCCTGCGCCGGCCCGGCGGCAAACGCGGCGATGTCATTGATGACCAGTGGGGCAAGGCTATTGGCGCGCAAAAGGTCTTCCATATTGAGGACGAACAGCGCGCGGTGGATTACGCCCTGGGTTTGATCGCGCGTTCGTGGGGTCACTTCGACAACTTCCAGGACAACATGCGCGCCCGCCAGGACGAGACCAAGGTCAAGCAGATCAGCAAATTGATCGAAGTCGTCTGTCCGCGCTGTGGCAGCCCCGTCCCCGTTTCGGCGGGTGGAATGTTCAAGTGCGCCTACTGCGGGACGACGCTTAAAATGTGAGTACACAAGTACACAGGTAGACAGGTACACACGCCTTCGCGACACCTGTTTACTTGTGTACATGTTTACCTGTCTACCTTATGAACATAACCACAATCGTCACCACCCCTCCCTACGCCTCATTTCTGAACGAGGTGGCGGATCACCCGTTGGTGAGCGGATTCCGCCTCAATACGGTCATGCCGCTCCGCGACGGTCCGCGGGAGGCGTTGGAACGGCTGGGTAAATTTGGCAAGCCGCTTTGGGTGGATCTGAAAGGCCGCCAGCTGCGTGTCGTTGGCGCGGCCATTCCGCCATACACCGAGATCCGCCTCAGCCATCGCATCCGTGTGCACACCCCTGTGGACGCCTTCTTCTCGGACGGCAATGAGCGCGCCCGCGTGGCCGCCGTGGACGGTGACCGGCTGATCCTCGAAGAGGGTCCGCGCAGGTTGATCGGACCGGGCGAGTCGGTCAACATTGTCCACCCGTCGCTGGAGATCGAAGGCACGCTGACCGAAACCGACCGCGCCTATCTCGCCGCGATGAAAGAGATGGGATTGAGCAAGGTGATGCTCTCTTATGTCGAGTCTGTCAGCGACGCGGAAGAGGTGCGCTCACTTTTGCCCGGCGCTGAGGTGCTGTTGAAGATCGAAACCCAGCGCGGATTGGACTTTGCCCGCACGCACGGCGCAACACACGGACATTTGGTGGCGGCGCGCGGCGACCTGTATGTGGAAGTACTGCGTCCGCACAAGGTGGTGGAGGCGGTGCGCACGGTCGTCCACGCGGACCCGCAAGCGGTGGTCGCGAGCCGCATCCTTGATTCGCTGGCGTGGATGCCCGTCCCGGTCAGTGCGGACATCAGCGACGTGGCGCTTTTGCTCGAAATGGGCTATCGCACCTTCATGCTCGGTGACCAGGTGTGCCTGAAACGCGACTCGGTGATCGAGGCGTTGAATTTGTTGGAAGCGATGGGGGAAGAATTCGCGGATAGACAGGT
>CAYNQA010000277.1:0-4384 GCA_964399225.1 uncultured Anaerolineaceae bacterium | reverse complement strand
CGCGCGCAAATCCGCGCCACAACTGTGAGAGGATCACGCCCGAGTTGCCGCGTGCGCCCATCAAGGCACCCTTGGCCACGGCGGCGGCCATGTCTCCGGCGTTGCGCGTGCCAAGCTCGGCGATCTCATTCCACGCGGACTGCATGGTGAGTGTCATGTTCGTGCCGGTGTCGCCATCGGGGACGGGGAAGACGTTCAGCGCGTTGACCGTCGCCTGGTTGGTGCGCAGCCAGGTCAGCGCCGCCTGGACGAGTTCCTTCAAGACCTGCCCGTCAATGGGCTTGTTGCGCAGGTCGCGCAGGTGTTTTGCCTGAATTTCAGATGATCCCAAGCTCATGAATGCTCCTCAAAACATGGAGTGCGGCTTTTACGAAGTACCCTTTAGGGTCAAGGCCGCACTCCGGATTAATCTGTATCGCTAACGCGCAATCCCGCCACGTGGACGTTGACCGAGTTGACCTTCAACCCGAGCGCCTTTTCCACATGGAAGCGGACGGTGTTGGCCACGCTGTTCGCCACCGAGGCGACGCGCGTGCCATATTCCACGATGACGTGGATCTCGATGTCGAGGATGTCGCCATCGTATTTCACCGCGATTCCCCGCGAGGGTTCGTTGGTAATACTTTGGGCCAGTCCCTCCACCAGGTTGCGAGGGGCAAGCCCCACCACGCCGTATGATTCGAGTGTGGCATGGTAGGCAATGGTCGCCACCGCGGACGGGGCGATATGAATGCTTCCGTAGACTGTATTTTCCTTAGCCATAGACTTTCCTTTGCTGGGTTAATTAACAACTTGCCTTGAAGATGGTTGCGTCCTGTGGTACAATGCGGCGCTTGCAAGAACAGGCTCGAACGTTATTTTGAAAGGAACGTATCCCATGAAATGCGCTCACTGCGGTAAAACCACCACCTTCGGTCACAATCGTTCGTTCTCCCTGCGTGCCACCAATCGCAAGTTCCTCCCGAACCTGCAGAAGGTTACGTTGGTTGAGAACGGCCGCAAGATCCAGAAGGTGCTGTGCACCAAGTGCATTCGCACCGCCGCCAAATCGGCCTAAGCGAGTTCACCTCACAGTCAAGAATCACGGCTTCGGCCGTGGTTTTTGTTTAAGTCAGCGCTGCATCGCGCAATGCACGGATGCCGCCCGCTATTCCCTGCGGATGCTGGAAGATGAAACTGCCGGCGACGAAGGTATCCGCTCCGGCGTCACGCAGGAGGCGGAGATTGGAGGACGAGACGCCTCCATCCACCTCGAGGCGGGCACCCGCGTGGACACGGTCCAGCATCCCGCGAATCTCGCGGATCTTCTCCAGCGACTCCGGGATGAACTTTTGCCCGCCGAAGCCGGGGTTCACGCTCATCACCAGCACCTGGTCCACCATGCCGAGCACGGGCTGAATTGCCACCGCCGGTGTGGACGGGTTAAGTGTAACACCGGCCGCGCACCCGAGGTCTTTGATCTGCTGCAAAGTGCGGTGCAGGTGTGGGCACGTCTCCACGTGGACGATGATGCGGTCCGCGCCGGCTTTGGCGAAGGCTTCGAGTAAATGTTCGGGCTGCTCGATCATCAGGTGCACATCGAGCGGAAGGTCGGTGGCGCGGCGGCAAGCCTCCACCACGATCGGGCCGATCGTCAGGTTGGGGACGAAGCGGCCATCCATCACGTCCACGTGGATCCAATTCGCGCCGGAGGCCTGACAGGTGGCCAGGTCCGCGCCGAGGCGGGTGAAATCCGCGGAAAGGATCGAGGGGGCAATGATGATGTCGTTCATGGATTCCAGGCGTAGTAGGCTGCGATCCACAGCGGGAAGAGTCCGCCCCAGGCGATCAACGCGAGCAGGGCAAGCCCAACCGATCCCCAATCCACATCGAGGTTGATCTCGGGGATCTCGAGGGCCGGGACCGATATGGGCTGTGATACCGGCCGCGAAACGGCGGGCGGTTCCTCGAAATTATTTGCCGCTTCCGGCGTGAGTGAAAGTTGAATGGGAGGTTCGGCGCGCATGGTGCCAAAGCGCATCAGCACGCGTCCGAGTTGATCGGCGGTGCGGTAACGTGCCGAGGGTTCCTTGGCGAGGATCTTTGCCTCGATCTGCTCGAGCAGGGGCGGAATGTCCGGCAGGTATTCCACCAACGGGAGCGGCTTGCGCTGTACGTGCATGCGCGCCAGTTCCTCGGGAGTGGTGCCGGTGAACGGCAGGGTGCCGGTCAGCATTTCGTACATCACGATGCCAAGCGAGTACACATCCGAGGCGGGCGAGGGCGCGTGCCCGCGTGCCTGCTCCGGTGAGAAGTATTGCGGAGAGCCCCAGACCACATCGTCGCGGTCGCCGGGGCGGATAGTGGAAAGAGCGCGCGCGATGCCAAAGTCCGTCACCTTGAGACGCATGTCCGGCGAGACCAGCAAATTGTGCGGCTTCACGTCGCAGTGGACGAGGCCGGCGCGGTGGGCATAGCCGAGACCCGCGCAGGCTTGCACCATCAGGTTGACCGTATCTTCGACGGAGAAACGTCCGCGCTTGCGCAGCAGGGTTTTCATATCGGTGCCGGGGATATGTTCCATGACGATGAAAAGCTGACCATTATCGAGGCCAAAGTCATGGACGGTGACAATGTTGGGGTGCGAGAGGTTTGCGGCGGCGCGCGCCTCCTGGCGAAAACGTTCCTGGAATTCCTTGTCGCTGGAATAGTCGGCGCGCAGAACTTTGATGGCCACCTGCCGTTCGAGCATCAGGTCACGCGCGCGAAAGACCTCGGCCATGCCCCCGGTGCCGAGCTTTTCGAGCAATTGATAACGCTGATTCAGCAGGTCGCCTTCGTTCATCAACGGAATTATATCACCCCCATTTCTTTGACCAAAATAAGTCTGCCAGATTTTTACCACGGAGACACAGAGACACGGAGAATTTAAACTCCGTGTCTCTGTGTCTCCGTGGTTCGTTTTTCAGCACGAAGTATAATCACCCCATGCGACGCGCCCTCATCCTCTTCAATCCCGCAGCCGGACGGTTCCCGGTCAAGCCCTTCATTGGAAGGGCGGCCAAAGCCCTCACTCGTTCCGGCTGGAGCGTGGATGTGCTCGCCACCCAAAGTGCGGCACACACCACAGAATCCGCGCGCCGGGCCGCTTCGGAGAAGTACGATGCGGTCTTCGCTTCCGGCGGCGACGGCACGATCGGCCTCACCGTCGCAGGCCTGGTCGGCAGCGACACGGCGCTCGGCATCCTGCCCAGCGGCACCGCCAACGTGCTCGCCATCGAACTCGGCCTGCCGATCTTTTCGTGGGCGCGCTGGTGGGCGCTCGAACAGAACGCAAAGACCCTCGCCAACTCCCCGGTCTGCGCGGTGGACGTGGGTGTCTGCAACGGCCAGCCGTTTTTGCTGTGGGCCGGCATGGGCCTTGATGCCATGACCATTCACGCCCTCGAGCCGCGCATCCGCGTGGAAAAATTCTTCGCCTTCCCCGAATACTTCGTCACCACGGTCCGCAGTGCCACCGTCTGGAGCGGTGTGAACCTGCGCCTGTGGGCCGACGAGCAAGAGGTCGAAGGTCACTTCATGGTCGTGGTTGCCAACAACATCCGCCGTTACATGGGCGGCCTCTCGATCCTCTCACCCGATGCCTACATTGACGACGGCCTCTTCGACATCTGGCTGCTCAACGGCAACAGTCTCACCGACGCGCTCATGCGTGCCTACGAACTCTGGCGCGGCCATCACCTCACCTCCAGCACTGCGCGCAAACTTTCCTTCCGCACCTTGCGCGTCGAAGCCGATACTCCCTTCCTCGTCCAGGCTGATGGCGAGCCGCTCCCCGAAACCACGCGCGTTGACATTTCGATCCGCACGCGCGCGCTCAAAATGCTCCTGCCCTCGCAGGCGCTCGGCCTGCTTTCAGAGAAGATATAATCCAACCCATGAACCGCAACACGCGCCTGTTCACCCCCACCGTGATCTTTGGCGGATTGGGATTCGCCTGTCTGCTGACCGTCATCACGCTGATCGGATTCAGTCTCACCTCCTCGCCTCGCAACGACCTCGAAGCGGCTCCCGCAGCGCTGACCTTGATCCCCGCCCCAACATCCACACCGCTCTTCACCCCCACACCGACTCTCGACCCCTTTGCGCAATTCACGCCCACCCTGCCCGCCAACTACATCACGGTCGGCAGTTATGTGCAGATCAGCGGCACCGGCGGTGACGGATTACGCATCCGCTCTGCGCCCGGGCTGGTCGGCCAGTTCCTCTTCCTCGGCGAAGACTCCGAAGTCTTCAAAGTGGAAGACGGTCCGAAAGACCTCGACGGATACATCTGGTGGTACATCGTTGCCCCGTATGACACATCCCGTGCAGGTTGGGCCGCCGCGAACTTTTTATCCGTAGT